>NZ_JBEZUT010000017.1:0-49352 GCF_040636595.1 Kitasatospora sp. NPDC036755 | reverse complement strand
CGGGACTGGCCGCGCGAGCCGGTCGCGCCGCTCCCCCCGGCGCACCGCAAGCTGCCCGACGTGCCGGTGCTGCTGCTCGGCGGCGACCGGGACCTCTCCACGCCGAACGAATGGCTCTACGAGCAGGCCGAGTTCACCCACCACCCGCGGATCGTGACCGTGCCCGGGGCGGCCCACTCGGTGCAGACCCGGGCGGCCGACCCGGCCGGGCGGCAGGCCGTGTACGACTTCCTGCTGAACTGACACGCGGCCGGTGGCGGGCCGTCCCGCGCAGGGGACGGAACGGCCCGCCACCGGCCCACCGCGGCCCTCCTACGGCTCGGCCGAGCCCCAGCCGTCGTCGGGGAGCGAGCCGTCCGGCTCGGGGCAGTCGACGTGTTCGTAGCCCCACAGCACGGCCTTGTGCAGCATCCACTCCGGGAACGGCGGCTGGTCGTAGCCGTCGCGGTCGACGAGCACCAACCCGACCCGGACCTCCTCGGCCGGCGAGAACTCCAGGGTCCGCTGGCCCGGGAGGTTCTCGTACGCGACCGTCCGCCAGGTGTGGTCGGTGGCGGTGAGCGCGGCCAGCAGCTCGGCCTCGGTGACGCCGGTGTCGAGCGTCACCGACTCGCCGCCCGGCCGCGGCAGGTCGAGCTCGCCGTGCCAGACCGGCAGGGACAGCGAGTGGAGCCGGCGGCAGCGGCAGAACACCGCACGTACGTCGCCCCAGCCGAAGGCGTGCGGCCAGTGGGTCTGCCGGTGGACGCGCCCGCCGTCCCAGGGCTCGCCGTAGCGGGCGGCGAGTTCGGGCAGCGAGGCGCCGTAGCGCAGCTCGCCGAGGCCGCCGGTGGTGGCCAGGGCGGTGACGAGCGGCAGGAAGCCCGTCAGCCCAGGCATGCCCGCACCGCCTCGATCAGCCGGTTCGCCCGGGCGTCGCCGTGGCCGATCATCCGGTTGGCGACGTAGGCGAAGCCGATGCCGAACTCGTCGTCCCCGAAGGCGAACTGGCCGCCGGCGCCGTCGTTGCCGAAGCTGCGCGCGCCGAGCAGCGGCCGGAAGGCGGGGGAGTCGAGCAGCACGCCCGATCCCCAGCGGGCACCCAGGTCGAAGCCCAGGAAGCCCGCCCCGGAGGAGACTTCGCGCACCGCGTCGGCCACGGTGCCGGGGGAGAGCAGGCGGGGCGAGCCGTCCAGTCCGGTGGCCGCCGCCGCGTAGACGCCCGCCAGGCCGGTGGCCGAGGCGACGGCGCCCGCGCCGGGCAGCTCGATCGCGTGCAGGGCCGGGTCGTTCCAGCCGCGCGGCTCGTCCAGGCCGGGGAAGACCAGCGCGCCGTTCATGGTGACGATCCGGGTGAGCAGGTGCTCCGGGCCGGGCATCGGGCGGCGACCCTCGGCCTCCACCAGCCGGGCCAGGAGCGGGAGTTCGCTCTCCGGCAGGCCGATCCGGACGGGCAGGCCGAGCGGCTCGGCGATCTCCTCGCGCAGGAAGGCGCCCGGGGTCAGCCCGGTGATCCGGCGGATCACCTCGCCGACCGCGAAGCCGAACACGTGCCCGTGGTACTCGTAGGAGGTGCCCGGCTCCCAGAGCGGCTGCTGCGCCTCGATCGCCCGGATCACCGGGTCCCAGGCGGCGATCTCCTCGAAGGAGAGCACCGCGTCCAGGGCCGGTATGCCGGCGCGGTGGCCGAGGATCATCCGGGTGGTGACGTCCTGCTTGCCGTTGCGGGCGAACTCCGGCCAGTAGCGGGCCACCGGTGCGTCCAGGTCGAGCCGGCCCCGCTCGGCGAGCAGGTGCGCGCACAGGCTCACCGGGCCCTTGGCGCAGGAGAACACCGGGACCACGGTGTCCTGTGTCCAGGCCCGCCCGGTGCGGTCGTCGGCCGTGCCGCCCCACAGCTCGACCACCTTGCGGCCGCCGGCGAACACCGTGACGGCGGCGCCGAGTTCGGGGAACTCGGCGAAGTTGGCGGCGAAGACGTCCGCGACGGCGCCGAAACGCTCGTCGGCCCAGCCCTGGTGCTGCTGCATGATGTGGTGCCCCGTTCTGCCCTCAAGATCGACCGAACCACGCTACGGGAGCCGGGCGGCCGTGACGAGGGGATTTCACCAGGCCGGGGCTGCTGGGGCGGATGTGGCGGACTCGCCCGCCGACGTGGTCGGGGTGGCACTTCGGGGCGGCGCGGGGTGCGGCCGCTCGGGAGGCGCGGTGCGCGGACCGGCCGCCCCGTTCACGCGGACGGCCCGGGACGGTCCGGCACGCGCGAGGACTTGCCGTCGCTCCGGGCCACGTCGCAGAGTGTCCGGAGCGCGTCGAAGATCACGCGCCCCGGCAGCCCGGCAGCCCGGCGGTCCGGTCGTCCGGTCGTCCGGTCGGTCGTCGGTCGTCGGCCGTCGGTCTCGGCCGTCCGTCGTCCGGTTGTCCGGTTGTCCGGTTGTCCGGTTGTCGCAGCGAGCGAGGGAGCGAGCCATGGCCGTCAGTCTGAGCAAGGTCGAGCGGAGCGCACCGGCGCTGGTGAGTCTCTACAAGACGGCCGGCGCCTCGGTGGAGCGGCGCGGGCTGGGCGGTCAGCGCTTCGCGGTGTACCTGGTGGTCGACTACTCCGGCTCGATGCGGTCCTACTACAAGGACGGCAGCGTCCAGGCGCTCGCCGACCGGGTCCTGGGCCTGTCCGCGCACCTGGACGACGACGGGAGCGTGCCGGTCGTCTTCTTCTCCACCGAGGTCGACGCCCAGGCGGAGATCGCCCTGGCCGACCACGCGGGCTGGATCGACCGGATCGTCGCGGGCCTCGGGCACATGGGGAAGACGAGCTACCACCTGGCGATGGACGCGGTGGTCCGGCACTACCGGGAGAGCGGTGCCACGGCGCCGGCCTTCGTGCTGTTCCAGACGGACGGCGGCCCGATCAGCAAGCGTGACGCCGAGAGGCGGCTGTGCGAGGCGGCGACGCTGCCGATCTTCTGGCAGTTCATCGGCTTCGGGGACCCGGACAGCCGTCAGTTCGACTTCCTGCGGAAGCTGGACGAGCTGCCGGTCCCGGAGAAGCGGCCGATCGACAACGCGGGCTTCGTCCACCTGGGGCGCGACCCCCGGACGGTCTCCGACGCCGAGCTGTACGACCTGCTGCTCACCGAACTCCCCACCTGGCTCGATGCCGCCCGGGCGTAGGGCCTCGTCCCGGACGTCCCGGCGCAGCCGGTCGCCGCGGTTTCCTCGGCTTCCTCGGCGGCCTCGGTGTCCGGAGCCGCCGGAGCCGCCGGGGGCGCCGGGGCCGCTCCGGAGCAGCCGCAGCGCCGGGGCTTCTGGGCCACCCTGACCGGGGGCCTGGGGAAGGGCAGCCGTAGCTGATCGGGCCGGGCGGCAGGACCGCCGGAGCCGGTGTGCGGCCTGAAGCGCGGCAGAACCGGGGGGCGCGTACACGTCGCCACCCGCCCCCTTCCCGCTCTTGACACAAAGGGGGGTGCGGCTGACGGAGCGGAGGGTGCGGCCACCGGCCCGCGCCCCTTCCGGCCGCCCGCGCCGTCCTGTGGTCCTCGGACAATGTTTCGGCCGGATGAGGGGAGGTGTCGCCACTGTCTACGAGCGCCCGGCCTGGGCAGGCTCGGACCGACAGTGTCGGCGAAAGGGGCCCACGATGGCCGCAGTTCACGAATCCGTCCTCGACGCGATCGGCGGGACGCCGCTGTTCCGCCTCGCCCGGCTCGGCGCCGGTCTCGCCGCGCCGGTCTATGCCAAGGCCGAGTTCCTCAACATCGGCGGCAGCGTCAAGGACCGCGCCGCGCTGTCCATGGTCCTGGCCGCCGAACGGGACGGCCTGCTGAAGCCGGGCGGGACGATCGTCGAGGCGACGTCCGGGAACACCGGTATCGGTCTGGCGATCGTCGGCCGCCGGCGCGGCTACCGGGTGATCGCCGGGTTGGCGGACAAGTCGTCGGCCGAGAAGGCGGACATCCTGCGCGCGTACGGCGCGGAGGTGGTGCGGGCGTCGACCGCGGTGCCCCAGGAGGACCCGCGGCACCTGTTCAAGGTGATGGAACGGCTGACCGAGGAGATCCCCGGGGCCTGGCTCGCCAACCAGTACGACAACCTGGCCAACCCCGATGCCCACCTCCGGACCACCGGCCCCGAGGTCTGGGAGCAGACCGGTGGCCGGGTCACCCACTTCGTCGCGGGCGTCGGCACCGGCGGCACCATCACGGGGACCGGCGAGTACCTCAAGGAGGCCTCCGGCGGCTCGGTGACGGTGGTCGGTGCGGACCCGGAGTCCTCCTCGTACGGGGGTGGCGACGGCAGCCCGTGGTACGTCGAGAGCATCGGGCACTACCTGCACCCGGACACCGTCGAGGACCGCTGGCCGCAGGCGCTGCGCTCGGAGGCGATCGACTCCTACGAGCGGATCCCCGACCGCGAGTCGCTGCTGACGGCGCGCCGGCTCGCCCGTGAGGAGGGCATCCTGGCCGGCCCGTCCTCCGGCACGGCGGTGGCGGCGGCGCTGCGGGTGGCCCGGCAGCTGGGCCCGGAGGACCTGGTGGTCGTGCTGCTGCCGGACTCGGGCCGCTCCTACCTGTCCAAGGTGCACAGCGACGCGTGGATGCGGGAGTGGGGATTCCTGGAGGACGGGGACGGCCTGCGGTCACTGCTGGAGGCCGCCGGACCGCTGGTGCCGGTGGCCGCCGACGCGACCGTCGGCGAGGCGCTGGAGGTGCTGCGGGACGTTCCGGGCGGCGTGGCCCCGGCCGTGCTGGCGCGGACGGAGCGGCCCTACGGGGTGGCCGCGACCGAGGTGGTCGGCTCGGTGTCCCGGGCTGCGCTGGAGGCGGCGCTCGCGGACGGCACGGTCAAGCCGGGTGACTCGCTGGGCGCGCTGCTCGGACCGGCGCTGCCCGCGGTCGGCGTCGGGCAGTCGCCGGCCGAGGCGCGGGCGGTGCTCGGGGGCGCCTGCCGGTCGGTGCTGGTCCTGGTGGACGGGCGGGTGGCGGGGGTGCTGCCGCGGGAGGTGCTCGGCTAGGACCTGCCCCGGCGTCCCGGGGCCAGGGCGCCGGAACGGCCGACGGTGCCGGCCCTCTCCGGTCCCGGGACCGCGTCCGGGGCCGGAGCTCGGGACCGGGACCGCGTCCGGGGCCGGAGAGGGCCGGCACCGCGTCCGGGGGCTCGGGACCCGGCGTTCCGGGCCATGGCGTTCCGGGCCCCGGACCGACCGGCGGGACCGGCCCTACCCGGCGGTCGGCGCCAGGATGGCGGAGAGCACCCGGTCCAGGGTGCGGTCGAACGCCCGGTCGGGGTCGGCGGGCGGGCCGGCGGTGGCGAACGCCTCGGCCAGGTGCGGGAATTCGCCGCTCGCCGCCGCCTGGCCGAGGTAACCGGCCAGCTCGGCCTGCCACTTGGCGCCGGCGGCCGCCGTCTGCTCGTACTGCGCGAACTGGCAGATGAAGCCGTTGAACAGCGCCATCGCCTCCATCCGGGTGCCGCCGCCGAGCCCGGTGGGGGCGGTGGCGGCCAGGAAGTGGTCGGTGTAGCGCAGGGCGTTGGGGCCGATGCCGGGGCGGGCCAGCACCAGCGCGGGCAGCCAGGGGTGTCGGCGGAAGATGGCGAGCTGCTGGTGGGCGAGTGCGGTGAGGTCGGCCCGCACGTCGCCGCTCGCCTCGGGCGGCAGCCGGTACTCGGCGGAGGTCGCGTCGAGCATCAGGTCGAGCAGGTGCTCCTTCTTCGGCACGTAGTTGTAGAGCGACATGGTGCCCGCGCCCAGCGCGGCGGCCACCCGGCGCATGGAGACGGCGTCCAGGCCCTCGGCGTCGGCGATCGCGATGCCCGCCGCGGCGATGGAGTCGCGGCTGTGGGCCGGGCGCGGGCCGCGGCCGGTGCGCTCGGGGCGCAGCCAGATCAGTTCGGGGGCCTCGGGCGGTACGGGCCGGTCGGGTCGCGGGGGCCGGTCCGGCCGGTCGGGACCGCCGGGGGGCCGGCCGGGCGGTTCGGGCTCGCCGGACGACAGGGGCTCGCCGGGCGGTACGGGCTTGCTGGACGGCACTGGAAGATCACCTCGCTCACCCATCTTAGATACGTACGGCGTACGTAGTACGATGCGAGGGCGCGCACTTCTACGTACGATGTACCTAGAGAGGGGCAGAGTCATGTCCGACACCCATCGACCCGCCGCCGGTACGGCGCCCGCCATCGAGATGGCGGGCGTGGCGAAGCGGTTCGGCGCCACCGAGGCCCTGCGCGGCCTCGACCTCACCGTCCCGGCCGGCACCGTCTGCGGGCTGCTCGGTCCCAACGGCGCCGGCAAGACCACCGCCGTACGCGTCCTCGCCACCCTGGTCGCCCCCGACCGCGGCACGGCCAGGGTCGCCGGATACGACGTCGTCCGCGCCGCCGAGGACGTCCGCCGCTCCATCGGCCTCGCCGGGCAGCACGCCGCCGTCGACGAGGGCGTCACCGGCGGCGACAACCTCCGGCTGCTCGGCCGGCTGCACCACCTCGGTGCCCGTCGGGCCCGGGTGCGCGCCGACGAGCTCCTCGACCGCTTCGGCCTGACCGAGGCCGCCGACCGGCTCGTGCGCACCTACTCCGGCGGCATGCGCCGACGCCTCGACCTCGTCGCCAGCCTGGTCACCAGCCCGCCGGTGCTGTTCCTGGACGAGCCCACCACCGGGCTCGACCCACGCAGCCGACAGGCGATCTGGGACACCGTCAAGGAGTTGGCCGACGGTGGCACCACCGTCCTCCTCACCACCCAGTACCTGGAGGAGGCCGACCGGCTCGCCGACGACATCGTGGTGGTCGACCACGGCGCCGCCATCGCCACCGGCCCGCCCGACCGGCTCAAGGCCGCGATCGGCAGTCAGGTCTCCGTCACCCTGGCCGACCCCGGACGGCTCGCCGCCACCGCCGTGCTGCTCTCCTCGATGACCGGCGGCGACGCGCGGGTGGACGTCGCCGAACGGACCGTCACGGTGCTGACCGCCCCCGGGGTGTCCGTCCTGCTCCCCTCGCTGGTGCGGGAGTTGGACGGTGCGGGAGTCGTCGCCGAGGACGTCGCGGTACGGGCGCCCTCGCTGGACGACGTCTTCCTGTCGCTCACCCAGGACTCCGCGACCACGGGGAAGGCCGCCTGATGACCACCGTGCACACCGGGTACGCCGCGCGCACCGCCGCGGCGCGTCCGTCCGCCGCCGCCCGGCTCGCCTCCGGCACCTGGACGTCGATGCTCCGCGTCCTTCTCAACTACCGCCACTCGCCGGGCCTGTTGGCCGCCTCGCTGGGGGTGCCGGTGGTGATGGTGGTGGTCTTCGGGTACGTCTTCGGCAGCGCCATGCGGGTGCCCGGGGGCGGCGACTACCGGGAGTTCCTGATGCCCGGACTGTTCGCCATGGTGGCCACCAACGGCATCATGCCCACCATGGTCGGCGCCGCCCGCGACGTCGGCCGCGGGGTCACCGACCGGCTGCGCTCCATGCCCGTCTCCCGCACCGGACTGCTGCTCGGACAGGCCCTCGCCGACCTGCTGGTCAGCGTGGTCGTCCTGGCGCTGCTGGCCGGGGTGGGGCTCGCCGCCGGCTGGCGCGCCCGGCACGGACTCGCCGACGCCGCAGAGGCGTTCGCGCTGCTGCTGCTCTTCCGCTTCGTGATGACCTGGGTCGGCACGCTGCTCGGACTGGCCGTCGGCAAGGAGGAGGCGGCCGGCCAGCTCGCCGTCGTCGTCTTCCCGCTCGCGATGGTCACCAACGCCTACGTGCCGACCGGCGGTATGCCCGGCTGGCTGCGCCTCCTCGCCGACTGGAACCCGGTCAGCTCCGTCGTCCAGGCCTGCCGGGAACTGTTCGGCAACCCCTCGGCGGCCGGCTCGGCCTGGCCGACGCAGCACGCCGTGCTCGCCGCACTGCTCTGGAGCGCGCTGCTGCTCGCGGCCTGCGTGCCGCTCGCCGTACGGAAGTTCGCCACCCACGGGCGGTGATCGGCCGCTTCCGGTGAAATGTGCTGGACACCGGGGCCGGTGGGACCGAAGGTGGGCGCCATGGAGTACACCCACCTCGGCCGCACCGGCCTGACCGTCTCCCGCATCTGCCTCGGCACCATGAACTTCGGCCCCCACACCGAGGAAGCCGAGGCGCACCGTCTCATGGACACCGCCCACGAGCGCGGCATCAACTTCTTCGACACCGCCAACAGTTACGGCCGCGACAGCGAGGGCCGGCTGCAGGGCCGCACCGAGGAGATCATCGGCCGCTGGTTCGCCAAGGGCGGCGGCCGGCGCGAGCGCACCGTCCTCGCCACCAAGGCCTACGCCGACATGAGCGACTGGCCCAACGAGGGCAAGCTCTCCGCGCTGGCCATCCGCAAGGCCGTCGAGGCCAGCCTGCGCCGCCTCCAGACCGACCACATCGACCTCTACCAGATGCACCACATCGACCGGGCCACGCCCTGGGAGGAGATCTGGCAGGCGATGGAGGTCCTGGTCGCCCAGGGCAAGGTCATCTACGTCGGCTCCAGCAACTTCGCCGGCTGGCACATCGCCCAGGCCCAGGAGGCCGCCCGCTCCCGGAACTTCCTCGGCCTGGTCAGCGAGCAGTCCCTCTACAACCTGATCGACCGCACCGTCGAACTGGAGGTCATCCCCGCCCTCCAGCACTACGGACTCGGGCTGCTCCCGTGGTCCCCGCTGCGCAGCGGCCTGCTCGGCGGCGTCCTGCGCAAGGAACGCGAGGGCACCAGGACCCGCAGCGCGATGGCCTACGCGACCGAACTGCTCGCCAAGCACCGCGACGCCATCCAGGCCTACGAGGGCTTCGCCGCCGAACTCGGCGTCGACCCCGCCGACCTCGGCCTCGCCTGGCTCCTCTCCCGCCCCGCGGTCACCGCCCCCATCATCGGCCCCCGCACCGCGGCCCACCTCGACGCCGCCGTCGGCGTCCTGGACATCGAGCTCGACCAGAAGGCCCTCGACCGCCTCGACGAGATCTTCCCGGGCCACCGGCCCGCCCCGGAGGACTACGCCTGGTGAGGACCCGGGCCCCGGCCGTCGGCCCTGGGCATGCGCCGAGAGCCGACGGCCGGGGCCGTCCGGCCCCGCCCGCCCGGTGGGTGCGACGGGAGCCGGGGAGCGGCCCCGCTGTGGTAGCAAGGCGGGCATGAGGGAGCGGGAACGGGATCGGGAACGGGCTTACCACCACGGGGCGTTGCCGGAGGCGCTGGTGGCGGCGGCACTCGAGCTGCTGGACGAGCAGGGGCCGGAGAAGGTCAGCGTGCGGGAGGTGGCGCGGCGGGCCGGGGTGTCGCCGGGCGCGCCGTTCCGGCACTTCGCCGACCGCCAGGCGCTGTTGACCGCGCTGGCGGACCGCGTGCTGGCGGACTACGAGCGCTGGCAGGAAGCCCAGTTGGCGGCCGCGGACCCGGCGGACGGGTCCGCGATGCGGGTGATCGGACTGGGCTTCGTACGGTACGCGCTGCGCCATCCGCGGCGGTTCGAGCTGGTGCGCTCGCGGGTGTTCACCGCCGCCCGGGAGCCCGAACTGAGCGAGCGGCTGGACGGCATCGACCGGGCGCTCACGGACCTGATCGTCGCTGACCAGACGGCGGGCCGGCTGCGCCCCGGCGATCCGCTGCTGCTCGCGCTGGCCGGGCAGGCGCTGACGTACGGGCTGGCGCAGATGATCGTGGACGGCTACCTGCCGGCCGCCGCGGCGGAGGAGCTGGCCGGGCAGGTGCTCGACACCTTCGGCCAGGGTGTTGTCGCCAACAGGCAGAAGACGCAGCCGAATTGAGCGCGAGGAGCCTTGACCGGGCCATCCGGCGCTGATGTAATCGCCGCTTACACGGGTATGGGCGCAGGGAGGCAGAGATGTCCTTGTTCGCCAGGCCGCAGCCCGGCTACACCACCGCCGCCGCCACCGGCGACACCGTGGTGCTGCTGATCGGCATGCGGATCAACCGGTTCTGGGCCGTGCACCACTGGGGTCCGGTGATGTTCGCGATGTTCCGGATGCTGTACGAGCTGCGCCGCGGCCCCGACCGCGGCCTGCGCGGCCGCATCCTGCTGACCGCCTCGCCGCGCACCTACTACGTCGTCCAGTACTGGGAGTCGAAGGAGAAGCTGTACGGCTACGCGAGCGCGCCGGACGGCTTCCACCACACCGTGTGGGGCATCGCCAACCGCAAACTGCGGGAGGGGAAGGCGCGCGGGCACGTGGGGCTCTGGCACGAGACGTACATCGTGCCGCAGGGCGGGTACGAGTCGATCTACTTCGACATGCCGCCGTTCGGCCTGGCCCGCGCCACCGGCTCGCTGCCGGTGGAGGCACGCGGCCGGCACGCGGCGCAGCGACTGGCCTACCGGGAGCCGGAGGCCGGCGACTCCGACGGCAGCGGCGACTCGGGCGGCAGCGGCGACTCCGACGGCGCCGGGAAGCGGGTCGGGGAGGCGGCCGTCGGGGACGGCGCGGCCGGCGCGTAGGTGGCGGTGACGGGGGGAGGCGGGGGAGCCCGGCCCCAGCGCGATCTTCCTCACGACTGCCTCCCCCGCCCCGGGCGCCGCGGAGTCCCTCGCCGGCGGCGTGACCACGGTAGGAGCCCCGGCCCGCAGGCCGCCTGCGTACGGCTGCTCAAGAGTGTCGTGAGTCGACCGGCGGGCCGGGGCGTGAGAGCGTCGGGGGATGGTGGATCAGGGGAACCGGCGGGCGGAGCGGCCGGCGCGGGTGGCACAGGCGCTCCGGGTGGTGCACGAGGTGCCGTACCTCGCGCAGTGGGAGTCCGCGGAGCTGGTGCGGGAGATCGTCGACGGGCGGCTGGACGCGTCCGCCGACCCGCGCTGGGGGCAGTCCGGCGCGGCCACCGCGGAGGAGTACGCATGGTGGTCCTGGCGGCTGTGCGGGGTGGCCTGCCTGCGGATGGCGCTCGCGCACTGGTGGGGTGTCAACCCGTCGGCGATGGCGCTCGCGGAGGAGTGCGTGGCGGCCGGCGCGTACCTGCGGGACGGCGAGGGCCTGCGCGGGCTGATCCACGCGCCGTTCGCCGAGTACGTCGAGCGGCGCTGGGGACTGGCCGCGCGGGCACGGGAGTTGACGCCGGCGGACGTGTCCGCCGAGGTGGCCGACGGCCGGCTGGTGATGGTCTCGGTGCACCCGTCGATCCGGGAGCCGCACGGGCCGGAGCCGGTGCGGCGCGGCGGGCACCTGGTGCTGGCGGTGGGCGCCACGGGCACCGCGCTGCTGATCCACAACCCCTCCGGGTTCCCGGGGGAGTCGCAGTCCTTCGCGCGCGTGCCGTGGCGGTCGTTCGAGCGGTTCTACGCCGGGCGGGGCATCGTGCTCGGCCCGCCCGAGGGCGCGTCGGGGGCTCGCGGGGCGGTGCCCTCCGCGTCGTGAGGCCGGCCCGCGGAGTGGGGACGGGCCGCGCCGTGAGGGCGGCTTTCGCCCCGACGGCGCGGACCTGCCGTCACTGGTTGTCCGGCAGCCCCATCGGGTTGATCGGCAGCTGACCGCGACAGAGCGTCGAGATCGGCTTCAACGCCGCCGCCAGCCGGTCGAGTTCGGCGCGCGGGTAGTCGTCCCAGACCCGGGCGGCGGCCAGGTCGGTGGCGGCCTCCAGGGTCTGGTGGCGGACCCGGCCCAGTTCGGTGACCGTCCCCTCGGCGGTCAGCCAGCCGCGCTCGACCAGACGCCCGGCGGCCGCCTCCCACTCGGCGTCCGTCCAGCCGCGCAACGGCTGGATCATCTCGCGCCGCATGTCCATCGCGCAGCGGACCACCAGGGCCTCGCAGCCGTCCAGGCCGGCCGCCACCAGGGCGGCCACGTGGCCGTCGCCGCGGTGCTCGCGCATCACGGTGGCGGCCTGCCAGAGCCGTTCGTGGAGACCGCTCGGGCGGGGGAGCGCGGCGTTGGCGCCGGCCAGCACCCGGCCGGCGCAGTCCAGCCGGGCGGCGGCCTTCTCCAGGCTCTCGGCGACCAGCTCGACCTGGTCCCGGTCCACGTGCTCCAGCAGCCGGCCGAGGATCGTCGCCGAGGCCTTCAGCCGGGCGGTCAGCGCCTCCTCCGGGCTCGCGTGGTTCCACGCCTCCGGCAGGGCGCGCTCGACCATCGCCGGGGCGAAGCTGAAGAACGCGGCGGTGACCGGCGGGGCGTCCACCGCGCCGAGCGGGGCCGCGCGGGTGGCGAAGTAGCCGTGCAGGCGGCCGCGCAGGCCGGCCTCCTCGAAGGCGGCCTGGCCCTCGGGTAGGAAGTAGGTGACGGCATGCACCGGCTCGAAGAGCCACCACAGTGCGCGGGCGGGGTGGACGAGATCGGTCATCGGAGACCTTCCTCGGACGGAGCTCCGGGCGTACCGGGGAGCTCGGCTGGTCGGGGCGGTCCGGCGGGAGCCGCGCCTGGTGTTCCTGGCGTTTCTGGCGTTTCCGGTGTTTCTGGCGTGCGGGCGTTCGTGCGTGCGGGGGCGTTCCCGCGCGGGCGTTCGTGCGCGGGGCGGTTGGGTGGGCCGTTCCCGCATGGACCGTTCCAGGGCTGATGACCACGGCGACGGCTCCGGTAACCCCGGGAGGGGTGTGATGACGGTCACGCGGGGGCGGCGCCGTACGGTCGGCGCCGGTGCGGCACGGGATGATGGGATGAGGTGCCCGCTCAGGGGGTGCCCAGCCCTCGCAAGCCCTCGTACGAAGGTAGTCGGTCATGGCCCAGATCAACCCCAGCATCCTGTCCGCGGACTTCGCCCGGCTCGCCGACGAGGCCGAGGCCGTCCGGGGTTCCGACTGGCTGCATGTGGACGTCATGGACAACCACTTCGTGCCCAATCTGACCCTCGGCGTCCCGGTGGTCGAGTCGCTCTCCCGCGCCACCGACATCCCGCTCGACCTCCACCTGATGATCGAGGACCCGGACCGCTGGGCCCCGCAGTACGTGGAGGCCGGCGCCGGCTCGGTCACCTTCCACGTCGAGGCCGCCGCCGCGCCCGTCCGGCTCGCCCGCGAGATCCGCGCCAAGGGCGCCCGCGCCTCGATGGCGCTCAAGCCGGGCACCCCGATCGAGCCGTACGAGGACCTGCTGCCCGAGCTCGACATGGTGCTGATCATGACCGTCGAGCCCGGCTTCGGCGGCCAGGCCTTCCTGGACATCATGCTGCCGAAGATCCGCCGCACCCGGGAGCTGATCGCCAAGCACGACCTGCAGCTGTGGCTCCAGGTGGACGGCGGCGTCGCGGCGAGCACGATCGAGCGCTGCGCGGAGGCCGGTGCGGACGTGTTCGTGGCCGGCTCGGCGGTGTACGGGGCCGAGGACCCGTCCGAGGCGGTCCGCAAGCTGCGCGAGCAGGCCGACAAGGCGACCGCCGACGCCTGGTGGGCCTGCGGGCACTGACGCCTGCCGGCGGGCCGGGGTGCCGGTGCCCGGGGTCGGCCCCGGCCCCGGGCCCCCGGGTGCCGGCACCGCCGGATGGCCGGGCACGGGTGGAGGAACACCGCACCGCGGTGGATGATCGGTGGCGGCGCCCTCCGAGGCCCCCGCCCGGCCCCTCTCCGTACGGTGGTGGAACCCGCGATGAGCAACCTCGACCTCAGACCCACCCCGACCAGCTGCGGCCGCGAGGCCAGCACCGGCCCGGTGAGGGACCTGCTGACGGGGCGTCAGTTCCCCCTCGGTGGAAGCACGGTGGTCCGCCGCCTGCTGCCCAACCTCGGCCGCCGGATGGTCGGCGCCTGGTGCTTCGTGGACCACTACGGGCCCGACGACATCGCCGACGAGCCCGGCATGCAGGTCCCGCCGCACCCGCACATGGGACTCCAGACGGTCAGCTGGCTCCACCAGGGCGAGGTGCTGCACCGCGACAGCCTGGGCAGCCTGCAGACCGTCCGGCCGTACGAACTGGGCCTGATGACCTCCGGCCGGGCGATCTCGCACTCCGAGGAGTCCCCCCGCCCGCACGCCCGCCACCTGCACGGCGCCCAGCTCTGGCTCGCTCTCCCGGAAGCCAGCCGGCACATCGCCCCCGCCTTCGAGCACCACCCCGACCTGCCCGTGGTCACCGCCCCCGGCCTGCGCGCCACCGTCATCCTCGGCGCCCTCGACACCGCCGCCTCGCCCGGCACCACCCACACCCCGCTGGTCGGCGCCGACCTCGCCCTCGCCGAGGGCGCGGACCTCCGCCTCCCGCTCGTCCCCGACTTCGAGTACGCCGTCCTCGCCATGTCCGGCCGCGTCGACGTCGACGGCGTCCCGGTCGAGCCCGGCGCCATGCTCTACCTCGGCTGCGGACGCCCCGACCTCCCCCTCCGCGCCCGCGGCGAGGCCGCCGTCCTCCTCCTCGGCGGCGAACCCTTCGACGAGAAGATCGTCATGTGGTGGAACTTCATCGGCCGCACCACCGACGACATCGCCCGGGCCCGCGCCGACTGGATGACCGGCACCCGCTTCGGTGAGGTCCACGGCTACGACGGCGAGCGGCTGCCCGCCCCGGAGCTGCCGGCCGTCCCGTTGAAGGCGCGGGGGCGCGAGCGCTGACCTGCGAGGATGATGCCGAAGTGGCGAATCCGGCCATCGTTCTCGACGGGTCCGGGTGGATATGCGCCGGCCCCGGCGGAGGGCGGCCATTCCTCGGCTCGGCATCTCCGTGGGATGCGATGCGGGTGTACTCTCAACTCCCAAGTTTGGGCGTTTGTCGCAAGGTCTGCTCGTACTGATGCCGACCTCTTGCTGACTCTTCTGACTGAATCATCAGCGGATGGCGGCTGGACATCGTCGACCTCGACCCGCCGGATCTCGTGCGTGTCCAGTCCGTCCTTGACCGCGCGAGGCCAACGGTTTGAGCGCCTCCGCCGGCGCCTTCCGGTTCGCCTTGTACTCCTGGTTGGTGGCTGTGCGGTTGGTGGAACCGTGCTCGCTGTTGAAGACGACCAGGACCTGGGGCTCCGCGATGTCGAGGTCGTCGCGGATTGCGGCGCGCAGGAGGGCGAAGATCGCGAAAATTCCGGTCAACTCACGAGTCTTGTCACGGGACAAGATCGGAGCGGGAACCCGAAGGTGCCGGCACACAGAAGGTTGAACCCGTTCTCCTCGCCTGGCTCGGTTCACGGTCTCTGTACAGTCGAAGAGCACTGTCGGGGCCCAGCACTAAAGGCGAGACCTCGTAGCGTCGTGCAGAGAGAACAACCGATGGCCACCCTTCCACCGAATCGTCGGATCGAACTCGCTGGCGCGAACGCCCTTCAGGCGCTTCTCCAGGACCACGACCATGTCGTGTACCCGATCGACGGCGGAGCAGATCTGGGCGAGGACTTCCTCGTCGCCTTCACCCGAGACCGGGTACGGACCGGACGGATGGTGGCCGTACAAGTCAAGACGGCCGGGAGCAGGTCAAGTAAATATCGGCGGGCCCGGGGCTATGCGATCCCGGTGGACGACCATGCGGACGACTGGCGAAACAACGTGCTACCAGTCGTCGGGGTCGTCTACGACATGGAGATCCGCAAACTGTTCTGGGTCAACCTGACGAAGGTGCTGAGCGCATCACCCGCCACCTCGCGTTGGGTGAAGGTCTCGCCCGAGAACGAGCTGCGGGCCGGAACAATCGACCAGTTCATCGCCGAAATCGAAACCTACGCCGATACCCGGGGCACCCCCGAGGAGAGCGCACCTCAAGCGGCCCTGTACCGCCCTACGAACGCCACCGCGCGGACCCGGCATCCTAAGGTGCGTTGGCAGGTCCCGCTCTCGGAGAAGGCGTACCATCCGGTCAGATCAGCGCAGTGGGTCGTGGTCTGGGATCCGCCATACCTGCGGGTCATCGACGACACGCAGGGCAAGCTGCAACCCACGCTGCTCAAGCCGTCCTCCGGACAGCACTCCGTCGTGGGCGACAATGCCGTCTACATTCCGATCGCCGGCAACCGGCTCCGGGCTTTCGGACTGCCTGATTTGAAGATGCGCTGGGAGGCAGTACTCCAGATCGACCACGCACTGGCGCGTTTCACCGACGGTACGTTGTACGTCCCGGGTAGAACGGGCGGTCTCCACGCCCTGAACCCCGCCGACGGACGACCCCGGTGGCGGACACTGCTGGCAGACCACCCTGTTCTTGCTCCGGCCCGCCTTCATCGAGGCAAGCTCATTGTGCTCGGTGGTCCGGCGGGCAGCCGAAGCAGCGATTCCGGCTTCGCAGCGGGCTGCGTCCTGGCAGTCGACCCGTCCGACGGACAGACCAGTTGGTCCTATGCCCCGAGGAACCCGCTGTTCCCTCAGTGGGGCGGAAGCGAAGGCCTCCTGTTTCTGGTCGAGCAAACCGCCACTTTCCGGCACTTGCTGGTGGCTGTGGACCTCATAACCGGCAAGGAGGTGTATCGCAAGAGGCTTCCGGAGCCCGTGGTCGGCGCCCCCGTGGCCTCTGCCGCAGCCGTGCACCTCGTGGATGCCGAAGGTACGGTCCACACCCGCGATGCCGCCAGTGGCCGCCTGCGGTGGCAGCACCCCACCCAGCACCGCACCCAGGTGGCTCCCGTACCCGTCGGCGATTTGGTCGTCCTGGTGAGCGAGCCGAGGCTGCTCGTCGCTCTCGATGCCGCCACCGGTGCCGAGCGATGGCGGGCAACCGCGCCGGGGGACTTCACGACCACCCCTCTCGAAGTGGGAGGCATCGTCTACGTGGGGCACCGCGGTGGACGTCTGCTCGCCTTCGAAGCATCGGGGGGAGGGCAGGTGGGCTCGGGGCCGTGCAGCGTGTGGGAAGAGGGCGAGCGCGGTCGGCCGGTGGTCGTGGGTGGCACGTTGTACATCACAGGCCGGTACGGCAAGGTGAGTGCGATCTCTCTAGGGTGAGGCCGAGCTCCTGACAGCGCGCCTGGTCGGTTCATCGGCGTCAGTTGGTCGAGGGCGACCGCGTTGCGGACCTCCAGGGCGCGGGTGGCGGTGTTCGCGCTGTAGAGGCGCTTGGCGGCCCAGGAGTAGGCGTGGTCGTGGCGCAGGACGTTGACCAGCAGGAAGACGTTACTGCCGTCATCCGGGGCGAGTACGATGCCGCGCCAGAAGTCGGTGATCCGGATGGTCCGCATCCGCGGGTCACGGGAGTTCTCGACGGACTCCAGGTGGAGGCCCTTGTCGGCGTTCAGTTCGGCGGTGCTCAGGGCCTGGAACTTCGCCATGGCCTTGCGCACACCGGCGCGGATCGGCTTCTCCAGGGTGTCGTAGCCGTCCCAGAAGCTGTTGGCGAAAGCGAGTCGAGGCATGTTCCCTCTCGTGTTCCGGTGCTGGTCGGAGCGGGGCCCGCGGAAGCGTTGCGAGCGTGCCGGACGGGGCCGGCACGGGAAGTTCGTCCGGTCATGATCCCAGACGGCTGTGGTCGCGGACCACGCGTGCTGCCAAGGTGCGGAAGATCGTGAGGAGTGTGGCGGGCTCGGCGTCCAGCTCGAGGGCGTGCTGGTGCAGCCTGATGCCCCGTCCGCCGGGGCCGGCCGTGCCGCGCACCTCGTGGACGCGGCTGTCCGCCCGGCCGGCCGCGTACACCAGGTGGCCTTCGTCCAGGCCGAGGGCCGTGCAGTAGGCGAGCATCTGGTACAGGTCCTCGTTCGGGTGGGCGCCGCCGTCCTCCGTCTTGTACTTGGCGTCGACAACGGCCACCGGTGTCCGGCCGTCGGCGGCGTACACGACCAGGTCGGGGCGCAGCCGGACGAGTCGGGCGGTGTCCAGGTGGTGCCGGTCCTGGAAGCGAGCGGAGAGCCCGTGCTCGCGGACGGCTTCCCGTAGGGCACCGGTGACGAAGTCCTCGAAGAGCGAGTTCATGTCGAACAGGAATCCGTCCAGGCGGAGTTCGCCGGGCCGGTGCTCCGGTGTGGAGCCCGCCAGCAGGGCCTCGGCAAGCCGGAGCGCGGGTTGGTAGCGGGAGTTGAGGCGGGACGGCGTCCAGGTGGGCAGCTCGTGCCCGCGTACCAGCGGCTCCGCGTCGACCAGACGGACCCGTTGGTGCGCCAGGCGCCGCCTCACCGGGCCGGGCACACCCGGCAACCGCAGCAGCGTCTCGGCGGCGGCCCGCAGGATCCGGTTCTCCGGGATGTCGGCGGTGTAGGCGTCGTAGGCGATCTCCACCGGCGGGGTGCGGCCGAAGTGCCGGCGGATCTGCTCCGCCTCGCGGATCCGGCCGCGCACGACGAGCGCTGACTCCTCCGTCCGCCGGTAGCCCTGGAGGACGCCCTGCCGCAGCGCCGCGTCGATCTGCCGCTCCACGGCGTGCGCGAGGGCGGGCACCACGTCCTCGTGCGCCCCCGCGTCGACCGTGCCGTCCCGGCCCTGCCGCCAGGCCTTCGCCGGGTCGAGGCTGAAGCCGAGGAGGAAGAACAGGCGCCGGACGGGCGTCTTGGGCGCTATCCGGACGGTGGGCGCGGGTTGCCCGGTCCCGGGTACGGGGATCCGGACCGCGCCGACCAGGCTCCCGGCCCGCAGCAGCCAGTGGCCGTCCCGGTATGGGTCCGGTACCGCGCTCTTCAGTACGCCGGAGGCAGCCAGCGCCCGGCCGGTGGCGGCGTCCAGCGGAACGGAACGGGCGGGGGCGTGCTCGCGCAGGGAGATGTCGGTGGGGGCGCCGCCGTCGGGGTTCACGGCAGCGACTTCCGCAGGGCGTCGAGCCCGTAGCGGGCCTCGATGTCCTCGCCCTCGCCGTAGTGGTGCTCCTCCAGCAGCGGCAGGATCTTCGTCCGCCAGACGCGGTGCAGCCGGTCGTCGGCGTGGATGCCCGGCTTCATCAGGTAGGACGGACCGATGGCGAAGTCGGGGTCCCCGATCCGGTCGTTGAGGGCGTCGAGGAGGCGGGCGGGCTCCGGGCCGAGCTGCTCGCGTTCCAGCCAGCGGTGCAGGAGGCCGCGGGTGGGCTCGGTGCGCGGGGAAAGCTCCACGAAGGCGAAGCGGCGGCGCATCGCGGCGTCGACGAGGGCGATGGAGCGGTCGGCGGTGTTCATGGTGCCGATGACGAAGAGGTTGGGCGGGAGGGCGAAGTCGTCGCCGGAGTACGTCAGACGGACCGACTTCTTGCGGTACTCGAGCAGGAAGTAGAGCTCACCGAAGACCTTGGCGAGATTGGCCCGGTTGATCTCGTCGATGATCAGAAAGTGGGGGAGGTGACGGTTGCCCTCGCGGGAGGCGAGGTCGGCGAGTTCGCGCAGCGGTCCGGCAGTGAGCCGGAAGGCGACGTCGTGTGTCTCCGGGTCCTCGGTGGGCCGGAACCCCTCGAAGAAGTCCTCGTAGGCGTAGGAGGGGTGGAACTGGACCAGCTTCACCTGCTCCGGGCCGCCGCCGAAGTGCTCGGCGAGCCGCATGGCCAGGTAGGTCTTGCCGGTTCCGGGCGGACCGTAGAGGACGATCTGCCGCTCCTCCCAGAGGAGTTCGCGCACCTCTTCGAGCCAGGCGAGGTCGTGGACGAGCAGGTCGTCGGCGAGGGCGGCCGTGACCGGCGGGAGGGCGAGTTCCTTGGGCGGCTCCTCGGGCAGGTCCACTATCGCGGCCGTGGGGGGCGCACCGAGCCTGGCGAGCGTGTCCGCAACGGTGGTCAGGTCCACCACGTCGTGCTGGACCGACAGCTTCTGCTGCAACTCCTCGGGCAGGTCTTCGTACGGGTGGCCCTCCGGCTGCCAGACGGTTTTCCGGCGCAGGTTCGACAGGCCGCCAGGGGAGTCGGTCTGCTCGGCCGGGCCGTCGATCTCCCCGAGGTACAGCAGGCCGTCGGCGAGGGTGGCGACGGCGTCGCCGGGCCGCATCTGGGTCAGGAACGCGTGGATGTCGTCGACCAGGCCGCGCTTCTGGTTGTACGTGGCGGAACCCTCGTAGCCTTCTTCGACGTAGTTGCGCAGGGCGCTCTTGGTCGGGTCCGCCTCATCGAGCGGCGGGAGGTGGGCGCCGGACAGCGAGACGATCCCGTCGGCGAGCCAGAGCCGCCGCACCAGGTTGTGCCCGGACACGTTGGAGCCGCGCACCAGCCACGCCTTGTGCGGGATGCGCCAACTGCCGGGCAGGTAGTCCGCGAGGGGGTAGCCCTCGGTGGTCCGCCAGGTTTCGGGGCCGCCGGCGTTGTAGCCGAGCACGACGGTGGCGGCGGCCGAGGGCGAGTTGCACTCGATGTCGCGGTTGGCCACCCAGTACCCGGGGCGATCGTCCACGAGCGACCAGTCGGTCCGCAGTTCGGCGCGCAGCCGGCGGCCGTAGTCGCCCAGCTTGGGCCAGTCGGTCGCCGCCGCCGACGACCCCTCCAGCAGCAGGAACTTGGGCGAGCCGTTGTTTCCGACCTCGTCGAGGAGCCGCCCGCGTGCGACGAGGTCCACGCCGGGAAGCTTGATGTGGAACTCGGGGCGGTCCGGGTGGGACATGGGGAGCCCTTCCTGCGTCGGTCTGGTCGGCGGCGGCGCCTCAGCCTACGGGGTGGTGGTTCCGGCGGCTGTCTGCGCCTGCTGAGCCTTCTTCTGCTGCTTGACCCGGCGGTCCTCGACGGCGCGGGCCTGGTAGTCGATCCCCTGGATGTCGACCTCGACGCCCATGCGCCGCAGCGCGCGTGCAGTCTTGAGCAGCGAGATCTTGGACATCGTGAACAACGAGTCCGGGGTGAGCTCGGCCCCCGTCCTCAGGGCGATGGCGAAGACCACCCGGCGCGGCCTGAAGAATTCTTGGGGGAAGCCCGGCGACTTCTCCGTCACCGCCGCGACGAAGCTGCTGTTCGCGTCCTCCGTGCGCAGGGCATCGGCGGAGACCAGGCCCTGAACGCCGAGGTGGCTGAGCGCGTCCGAGCCCTTGGCTCGCTTGACGTGCATGAGGGTGCCGTCGGGCGAGACCAGGTCGGCCGCCTCGAAGCCGCCCGGATGCAGGGCGCACCGGATCATCGCCTTGTCGAGCACGGCCCACCCGAGCCGCTGGCCCAGCAACTGGTTGTAGCCGCCCTCGTTCGCGTCATCGAGCTTCAGTTCGGCCGCCTCGTCCCGTGTCGGCCAGCTGGGGGTCTCGTAGCGCCGCGATTCCTCGAAGAGCATGCGCAGTTCCGTGTCGATGAACTTGAGGTGGTCGGCACCGATCCTCCGCCACTTGTTCTCGTGGCGGATGTAGTGACCGTCGTTGAGGGTGACCTCGGCCGCGACCCATCGCAACGCGGACGTATGCCCTCCGACGGGCTCGTCACCCTCGATGTCGGACACCAGCTGGATGGTGGCCTTCCTGAGTGCCTCCAGCCGAGTTGCGGCCGGGTGACGGCGCAGCAGATCCCGGAACGTCTCGGCGGTCACCTCCTGCGTGACAACGTACTTCGGGCGTCCGGGCAGGCGAATGCGCACTGCGGTGCTCTCCGGCAGGCGGTCGTGCAACGCGTCGGGCGGCGCGAAGGTGATCCGCTGCAAGCCGTCCGGGCTGTCGAGGGCCTCGGCGAGCCGCTCGTCGAGGATCTTGACCAGCGGGTCGGTCGTGGGGAGAGCGTCGATCCGGGAAAGGAGGTCGAGGCCCGGGTTCGGCTCCTGGCCGAGGGTGGCAGCGATCGTGCGCAGGTCCGCGACGAGGTGGGTGGCGTCCACGGCGAGGGGGATCTTGAGGGAAGCGCCGCCGGAGACGCGCAGTCCGGACCTCCTTGACCGGGGGTCCCGCTCGGCCGTGAGGCCGGTTTCCCACGCCGTCCCGGTCATGCGGGAGAAGATCTCGCCGTATTCGTCGAGCTCGAACTCCCTGGCGTGCTGTCCCCTCGCGGTGGAGCTCCGGTCCGTGTACACACGCGTGTCCATTCGGGTGTGCGTCAGCTCCTTGATGCTGCCGGGGTCGACGACGCGCCGCATGTAGTCCATGCCGAAGGACGAGCTGAGCGATTCGGCTTCGAGGAGCAGGTGACCGAAGCCGAAGCAGACCGCGAAGGGCCGACCGGCCACGGGCAGGAGGACGGCGGCGCCGGCGCGACGGTTCGTCAGTTCGACCGGCTCGTCGACGAGCCGGTTCAACGCTCCCAGCCAGGGCGGCTTGCCCGTCGCACCGATGTACCCGTACGCCGCGACGCCGGGGATGCCCTCGACCGAGATGTTCCGGACCTGGAACTCCTCGCCCTGCTCGGAACTCCGGCGGAGTGCCCTGCGCAGGTCCTTCGGCGAGGCACCGGCGTCCTGGAGGAGGTAGAGCGTGGGGGAGTAGATCTCGGTGTCGGTGGCGGGGAGCAGTGAGAGCTGTTCGAACATGACGGCACCAATCGTCAGCAGGCGGCCCTGGCGTTAATAACAGTAGCAGATGAGTGCGTTGGCGGTGCTAACAAGCGATTGCTGTGCCTTCTGTGAACTAGCTGGGCCGCTCAACGTGCTGCCGCGGTGCCAGATGAGGAGTCGGCTGCCGGCCGTAGGAGGCCACCGCTAGGATCCGGAACTTGCTACGGGACCATGGACGGAGTCAGGGCGTGGAGAACGAGAACGAGGCCAGGATCAAGCGGGCGCTGGGGATACCGTCCTGGAGGCACCTGTCCAAGGACAAGGTGGTCAACTTCGTGGCGGCGATGCCCGAGATGAGCACCGAGGTGCGTCTGAAGCTCATCGAGAAGCTCCCCGTGTTCAAGGACCTCGCCAAGAACTCCGTGGATGCGATGGTGGAGGCGCACAAGTCGACGCTCTCGGCCAACGAGAAGAGTCAGGAGCATTTCCACCAGGCTTCCCGGCAGCACAGGGACGCCCTTCAGAAGGACCTCGACAGGGATGACCTCAGCTGGGAGCAGCGACTGTCACTCCATGAGTTCTTCCAGCACAACGTAGATCAGGAAGCCCAGAAGGACAGCGAGAACAAGCCGTTCCTGGAGAGGACTTCCCGGACGGTGACAGTCGGCGCCGGCGCCGCAATGGTCCTCGTGGCCGTCTTCGCCGGCGCCAGGATCATGGGTGGAAGCAAGGAGAGGGCCGAGGAATCCCCGCAAGCCTAGTCGCGGGCCCTGCACCTCTGGCGTCCTGCCGAACTGCGTGACGCGATCCGCCGTTTCGCTAGGATTCGCGGACCCGCGGTCGGGTCGCCCCTCGGGCAGGCTCGTGGTCGCACCGACTTGGGTTCCGGTGGCGGCGGGGCCTCTGAGGGTGGCAACATCACGAACGGCAAGGCCCCGACCAGCCGCGGTCGACGGGAGCGCCCGGATCGTCCTGAGGCCAGCGCCGAGCCTTGCGGGTGGTGCGCCGAAGGCGCCGAAGGCTGCTGCGGGAGACCGGGGGTCCAGCGGCGCCGAGCGCAACGAATCCCCGCACCTCGCCGCCCGCGGGCACGCCGAGACCGGGACCGGCTTCACCCTGCCGCTCGTCCGCGTCCTTGCCGTGGACTACATGAACACGCAACTCCTGCCCGAGGGCATGAACTTCGTCCACTGAGGCGGCCGACTCGTGCCCATGCAGGAGCAGATCGTGAGACGTCGTCGGCCGTCGGCGGAGATCGTCGAACTCCGCCGGGTCCACCGCGCTGAGCTGGCCGACCTGGTGGAGACCGACCAGCACCGCTGTGTCGAACGGGCCCTCGGCGCCCTCGGTCGAGGCACCCACCTGCCCATGCTCCTCCCGGGGCGTCCGGCGGTGCAGGAGAAGCGGATGCACTTGCCCGCTTGGCGCATGACGCCAAGCGGGCAAGGCCGTTGAGGACTACGCGTCGGCGGCGGGGTGGCGGGGCCCCCGGCCGGGCGGCGGGTTCAGCGTGGACCGGTAAGTGCCGGACTCGCCCTCTGTCAGCGGATTCTCCAGAGTCAGCCCGGCGGCGGCCATCCGGTCGTACTCGGCGAGGATGAGTTCCTTGGTGCGGTAGGTGCCGTGCGCTTTGATGTCGTTGTCGCGAGTGACGTTGAAGGTGTCGAGGATGTACGCGGTGTCGTCGCGCGAGATGCCATAGAGGTGGAAGAACAACGCGTCCAGCTCGGCACGGATGATGGCGCGACGGTCGGTCGCCCACCGGAAAGGGGCGCCGCTATCGCCCAGGTCGTGGGCGAACGTTCTCATGTCGTCCGCGGTGTAAATGAGTTCGAGGACACGAGGAGCGACGAAGGCCGTGTGAGGCGTGAGCTGGCCGGGGGTGGGGACCGGTACTTGCTGGATAAAGCCGTAGGTGAGGTGCGTGCCACCGATCTTCTGGCGGACGGCGTAGTCACAGGCCATGGAAGACCAGACAGCGGAAAGCAGCGGGGCGTGGTTCGGTGAGGCCGGGAGGGCCAGAGGGTAGGGGTGGGCGAAGCCGTGAGCAGGAGCGACGGCCGCGATCAGCGTGCGCTCATCGCTAGCTCGACAGATGTCGCGCCAACCGAAGACCCACTCCCGGTTCCACCCCTTGGCTGCCAGGCGACTGCGGACGCCTGGCGCTTTGATCTCCCGGCCGGACTTGTCAATTTCGCCGGTAGGGGTGTCCTCCTCGGAGACCCAGTAGCGAGGCAGAGGGACGGCATGTGGGTCCTGATGCTGTTCCACGGTGAAACGAGGGAGAGTGCCGACGGCGAGTTGCTTCTCAGTTGCGTTCTCGTATGTGGAGAAGCGGTGGTCGTAGTGGTGGAGCATCTTCGCCTCGTACAGTGGGAGCATGCGCGATCCAGCCTTGACGAATGTACTGCCCTCTGCGTGCCAGTCATCGGCGATGAGGTTCTCGCGGGTGTGAAACTTGTCCGAGTCCGTGTTCATCATGATCATGAGCTGGAACTTCATGTCCCACGGGTTGCCGTCGACATCGCCTTCTTTGATCAGTACCGGGATGCGTCGGTAGATACCCAGTGTGATCTCCATGTCGCGGTGGGAGCGGAACACTGGGCAGGTTCCGGTGTTCGGGTTGAGGAGTTGAATGTCGCGGCCTGTCAGAGAGTAGGACCGTTCAGGAATCTGCTCGACCTGCCTGATTCGGAAGGCGATGGGGATCTGGGCCTCCGTGGAGCCTGATCCCGCCATGCAGAACAGGGCGAAGTTCACGCTGTGATGGACGCCGGGGAAGACCTTTTCCTCGTTCTCGAAACCGTACAGCGCGACCAGGTGACCATGGGTGACCAGATCCTTGAAGAAATACTGATTGAACGAGTCCGTGGCGATTCCTGAGGGCACAATCTGGCCGCTGCGTCCACGAATAGCCATGACAGTGCGAGCGTGTTCAGTGAATAGTGAATACGTATTGAGTCGCCCGTAGGCAGTCAGCGGGAATCGCCCAGAGCTGTGTGCGAAATGTTTGAACCCGTCGTTCTTGCGTTGTTCCTGCTTGAAGCTCGCATGCAACTCGGGGTCTTCTGTGGACAGCAGGTTGATCATCTTGTTGCGGGCAGTCATGTTCGCCGCTTCGGCGATATCCACTCGCTTTGCCGCAAAGAACTCACGTGCGTCTACCTGAACTTGATCCCACGGAGGGTTCCCCACGACTGCGTCGAAGCCGCCGGCCCACCCTGTTCCCGTCTGTACGCCCGCCCCCGATTCCGGAACGGCGAACACCTCCGGGAACTCCAGGTGCCAGTGGAAGAAGTGGTACTGATCGCGGAGCTTGGTGATCATGAAGTGAGTGTCGTCCGGTACCGCCGACTGGTTGCGGCTCCGGAGAGAGCGGAAGAGCTGATCCGTTGGCGCCGCCGGAGCCCCGATGTGCTTGGGCCATACGAAAGCAGCACACCAGGCGTCGGCGGCATGCAGATCCTGGACGTACGTCGTCGACTCGACGTAGCCGCGGTATGCCTCCTCCTGGGCCCGCACCTGCTCCAGGAGATCGGATGGCGCCCCCGTGATGCGGGTGAGTTCGGCGGCGTAGCGATCGTTGCCAGGGGGCGCATCCGTGTCGAACAGGAGCTCGTCCGCACCTCCCCGCTGGGCTCTGTTGCGCTTGGCGAGACCTGCCGCGTACTTCTTGTCGTCACCTTCGATCGCCTTGAACGCATCCTCGGGGATGCCGTCGGCCAGTAGCTTGGGTGTGGCGCCGATCAGGCCGTTTCCGTGTTTGATATGCGCGTCCAGGAAGCCGAGCGGCTTGCCGGGCTCCAGTGCCTCCAGCCACAGAGATACCTTGGCCAGGTCGACGGCCATCGGGTTGAGGTCGACTCCGTAGATACACCGGGCGACGACCTCGTGCAGGGCGTGCCGGACGGCGTCCGTCGTCGGCTCGGGGTTGCGCTCTCGCACAGCCGCGATGCGCTTCGCGATGCGTCGGGCGGAGGCGACCAGGAAGTGCCCGGACCCACAGGCCGGGTCGCAGACCGTCAGTGACAGCAGTTCGGTGACGATGTCTTCCGTCGCGTCGGCACGTTGGGCGTCCTGCGCGCTTTGCTCGCCACGCTTCACGGCATCGTCTATTACCGGGTTCAGCGTGGTGTCGAGCAGGCACTCGATGAGGGAGGAGGGCGTGTAATAACTGCCGGTCGTCTTCCGGCTGTTGCCGACGACCTCGACCAACTCGAAACTGCGGTCTGTCGCCGAGTGCTTGGGCTCCAGCTCCAGCAGGGATTCGTAGACCGATCCCAGCTCTTCGGCGTCGAGGTGCCGATAGTCCACTGCCCGCCACCGTCGGGCGCCGACGTCCCGGACCTGAGCGAGGTGACGTACCGCCGTGAGCAGCGCCTCGTTGGAGAGCTTCAGCCCGCCCAGCGGGGCGTCCGCCTCTGTGAGGGAGAACAGGCCGCCGAGTCCCGGCAGACCCAGCTCCTCCCGGCCGCCCGGGGTGCCGAGCGCAGTGAGTACGATCCGCAGCGCCTCGTACAGGTCGCCGTGGGAGGTGCCCTGGCGTCGGCGGGCGTGGGTGCGGAGCCGTGAGGAGGAGAAGTACTTCTGGTAGGTCTCGCGCTGTCTCTCAGTCGCATCGGGATGGATCAGGGCCTCACGGTCCTCGGCGACGAAGACGAACAGCAGCCGGTAGACGAAGCGCAGAAGGGCGTCGCGAAGGGCTTTCGGATCGGTGTCCTCGCGCAGTCGGGCGTTGTCCGGGTGGCGCAGGAAGCCGGTGCCCAGCACGGTGAGGGCGTTCTGTACGCCCAGCCGTAGCTGGTCGAGCGCCCGAGCGCCCGAAGTGACGGCCTCCGCACGCCACTTCTCCAGCCAGCAGGCCGACGCCGGGGAGCCCTCCGGCACAGTGAACCGCGAGGCGTGCAGCACGCAGTAGAGCAGCACGAACTCGCTGAACAGCTCGCCGTCGAACAGTGCTTCGAGATCGAATTCGACGTAGGCGGCCGTGGCGAAGGAGGAGGAATCGCGCAGCAGGCGTAGGTGCCGGCCATTGGTGAGGACGGCCCACTGGTGGGCCTCGACACGGTTGAGGCAGTCCTGGAGCATGGACTGCGGCGGCATCTGCCCGGCCGCCGCCCGCTTGTCGAGCTCCTGGTTCCACGGGATCTGGTGGATCAGGGCCGGGCCATGGCGATGGCTGACAGGGAAGCGATGCCCAGCATCCGCGTCCGCGGCGATGCCTTCCGCACCGACCACCGTCAGCGTGCCGAAGTCGAGCTTGCGGAAGAGCTGCGCGAGCCAGTCGGTCCCCGCCCGCCCCGTCGGGTCGGCGGCGGGCGCACCCGTCTTCGGATCGGACGGCAGGGCCTCGCGCAGTTCGCGCCAGAGCGGCTTCAGGTACTCCCAGGCCCGCTCGGCCTCGTCCCGTACCGGGATGGACGCAGGCAGGCCGTAGTCGGCCGGCTTGGTGCCAGGCAGGTTCCGGGCCTCCGCGATGCGCAGCAGCATGTCGGTCGGCAGCAGGCCGCCGACCGTGGTGACGGCGGTGAAGGCCGGGGTGGTGCGGGTGGTGGCGGCGGACATCAGGCGACGGCTCCAGCGGACGGGACGGCGGCGGGTGCGGGGTTGGCAGGAAGATAGATGTACACGCCGAGGACGTCGGCATCGTCCTGCGGCACGACCTTCAGGCCACGGACGATCTCGTCGCTGGCCTTGCGGACCCGCCGGTGCGATGTGTCGAGCTCGGCGGCGAGGCTCTTGCCGTACTCCTTCAGGTGGTCCGTCAGCTCGTCCAGGCCGTCCAGCGTCCGGGCGGTCTGGTTGCGGGCCAGCTGCGGGCTGGTGTTGGCCGAGGCACGTGCGGCCAGCAGCTCGGCCGCAGCCTCGTCACCCAGCCAGCGCGCCCGGGCGGGCATGCCCTCGAAGGCGAGCAGCCGCGCGTCCTCCGCGACGATCTGCTTCTCGCCGCTGCGCGACGGAAGCGTCAGGTGAAAGCGGTACCGGACCAGCAACAGCGTGGTGCGCACGCTCACCGCGTCGGTGGTGACCACGCCGCACCGGCGCGCCGGCCGCGGTCCGGGCGTGTTCGCGTCGAGCGCGGAGTCGAGCACGTACGCGGCGATCGAGCCGACCGCCGGGTCTGTACGGACCAGCGCCGCCTCGCCCCGGCCGATCGCCGGTTCGGTGCGGAACGGGATCTCGCGGTCCTCCTCGACGATCCGCCCGCCCAGCGTGGCGGCCAGTGCATCGCGCAGGCCCGCCGGCGTTCCGCCGACCTGCGCGGTGAAGTCACCCGACCCGTCCCGCGGGTCGCGGACCAGGGCCTCCAGCCCGTGCAGCGCCGACAGGGTGAACTCGCGGACCTCCTCCGCCCCGCCGAGCGCTGCCCGGACGGCGGCCACCTCGCGGGCGACCTCCTCGGGGTGGATGGACCGCTGCGCGTACTTGGAGCGGGAGGTCCGCTCGCGCTCGGCCGCCGAGTTCCACTCCCGCTCGGCGCGGTCGAAGGACTCCTGGGCGCCGGGCATGTCGAACAGGCTGTCCTGGATGCCTTGGCGCCCGTGGAGCAGCAGCCACTCCACGATGGCGTCGGTGACGCCGGAGGCGGTCTCGTCCGGGACGGACACCGAGATCCCGAGGTCCTTCTGGATCTGCCGGTGCTTGGCGAACAGCACCTCCAGCACCTTGCCGTCGATACCGTTGTCCTCGCCGAACATGGTGATGACACGGACCTGGTCGCGCTTCTGGCCGTACCGGTCGACGCGGCCCTCGCGCTGGTCGTGGCGGGTCGGGTTCCAAGCGAGGTCGTAGTGGACGACGGCGTCGAAGTGGTGTTGGAGGTTGACGCCTTCGGAGAGGCAGTCGGTGGCGATCAGCACGCGGCGGGCGGCCGGATCGTCGGCGGCCTCGGCGGCGAGCTCCTCGATGCGCTCCAGCCGCTGCTGCGGGGAAAGGGTGCCCGTCACCGCCGCGACCTTGGCCTTCTTCCCGAGTGCCCCGCTCAGTTCCTCCGAGAGGTACTCGGCGGTCGGGATGTAACGGCAGAAGACGATCGGGTGGTAGCCGTCGGCGAGCAGCGACTTGAGGTGCTTGATCAGCGCCTTCAGCTTCGCGTCCTGCTGGGTGCCCTCCAGTGCCTTGGCCCGCTCGGCAAGCTCCTTGAGACGCGCACCAGCGTCCTCGGTCTCGCCGGCGCCGGGGGCGACGTCCATGCCTTCGAGGGTGTCGCTGTCCGCGGCGTCGCTGTTCAGCGGTGCGCCCAGCGCGTCCGCCTCCTGGGGTGTACGGGCGGCCGCGGAGGCCGAGCGGGTCCTGAGGGTCTGGGCGGCGGCCCGGGGTGAGGAGACCATCGAGCGGAGCAGCGCGATCACCGACCACCAGGCGATCCGCGCCTCTCGCCTGCCCTCGCCGCCGGCAGCCCGGACGCGGTCACCAGCGTAGGCGATCGCGTCGTCGAGCAGAGCGCGGTAGCCGGGGGCGAGCTTGTACGGCTCGTCCTTCGTCCAGCGGTCGGACGGGAAGGCCGTGCGCTCGGCGAGCGAGTCGTCGGCGAGGCCGTCCTCCTTGGTGAGGTAGCTGCGGACGTCGGCGCGCTTGCGCGCGACGAAGTGCTCGGCGAGCTTCGCCCGGTGGGCCGGGTTGTCGAGGTTGAGGTCCGCCAGCTCGGGCCTGACGAGACCCAGCAGGTTGCGGAACGCGGATTCCTTGCCGGAGTGCGGGGTGGCGGTGAGCAGCACCAGGTGCCGTTCGGGATCGCCGGCCACGCGCTTCAGCAGTTCGTAGCGGAGCTGGTTGGCACCGGACTTGGTGCCGTTCCGGTCGTCGTCGGCGGCGACGCAGGTGTGTGCCTCGTCGACGATGACCAGGTCGGGGCAGCGGCGGGCGAAGTCCTCGCGGTGGCGGGTGGACTTGATGAAGTCGGTCGAGATGATCGTGTACGGGTGTTTGTCGAAGATCGACTGCCCGAGTTCCAGGCCGCGCTCCAGCCGGGAGACGGTGGAGGAGAGCACGAGTTCGGCGTCGATGCCGAACTTCTCCCGCAGTTCGCCCTGCCACTGTTCGGCCAGAGCGGGGGAGCAGAGCACGGCGAGCCGGCTCGCCTCACCCTGCTCCAGCAACTCCTTGGCGATCAGGCCCGCCTCGATGGTCTTGCCGATGCCGACGTCGTCCGAGACCAGCAGCCGGACAGTGTTCTGGCGCAGTGCCATGAGCAGCGGCACCAGCTGATAGGCACGCGGCTCGACCGCGATGGAGGCCAGCGAGCGGAATGGGCCGGCGCCCGAGCGGAAGCCGATCCGCAGGGCGGTGCGCAGCAGCCCGGCGGCGTACTGGTCGCCCAGGTCGTCCGGGCCGGGGGCGGCGAACACGGCCTGCTCGACGTCCTCGAAGGCCGGGAAGACGGCGGCGATGTCGTCGTCGCTGCCGCCCAGCGGGCGCAGCACCAGCATGTCGGTGGCGCTCTCGGGCAGTACCACCCAGTCCCGGCCGCGGGCGGTCACGAGCGAGCCGGCCGTGTACGTGGGGCTCATGGAGTGTCTCGGTTCCTTAGGGTGTGGTCGGCGGGTGGGACGGGTCAGCGAGTGCGGAAGTAGTCGGCGTTCTTCTCGACGATGGCGTCCCAGTCTCCACCGACCGGGAAGCGCAGGACGTCCCAGCTCATCTCCTGGAGCCGGTCCGCGGCCTCGTCGTCGCGGGTGGCGTCGTCGCTGTGGGCCGGGCCGTCGACGAAGACGGCCACCCGGGCGTCGTCGAACCGGAAGATCAGGTCGGGTTTGGCCGCCGCCTCAGGGACGAAGGCGGACACCTCGTCCGGCAGCCGGTGGCCCTTGGCCTTCAGCCAGCCGAGCAGGTCACCGGCCGCGACCAGCTCGTCGAAGTCGGCTTCGAGCGGGGTGACGAGCTCCGGCGAGGAGCTGTCGCCCGCGGTGTCGGCCGCCAGCCGGAGGAACTGCTCGCTGCGCGACTCCCCGCGGGCTGCTCGCTCGGTCTGCGCGCCGGTGAGCCGCAGCAGTAGCGGGCCGGCCGCGTGGCGGCTGAGCTGTCGGTGGTGGGTCTGATTCCCGTACGTCAGCAGGCACTCGTAGCAGCCGCGCGCGCACTCCCGGTCCTCGGCCGGGCCGCCCCGGTCGACGCCGTCCGCGTCGAAGTGGCAGATATCCAGGGCGGTGCGGGCGGCCTTGGCGAGCGCGTGCCGGTCGTGCTGGAGGCGGCGCAGCACACCGGCGCCGCCCTCCGCGGCCTCGGTGAGGAGGATCCGGCGGCGCGGGCCGTCGGCCGGCGGCAGGAGTTCAGCGGTCAGTTCGGCGTCCTCCAGTTCGAAGGCGGCCTCGATGCCCCGCTCCAGCGCGTACATGAACGACAGCGCGATCGGCTCCGGCTGAGCCTCGTCGAGGGTGACGACGAGGATGTTGCGGCGGTCCTCGACGTACGGCAGGACCCGCTTCTTGCGGCGCTTCTCGTTGCCGTCCTCGTCGACGACCGGCAGGCCGGTGCCCTCGATGGCCTCGGCGGCGGCCTTGTCGTTGAGCCAGCGGCCGTCGCCGAGGTCGAGCCAGTAGCCGTCCGGCTCGTTCTCCTTGTCACGGACCCGGCCCAGGTTGGTGATGCGGACGGTCGCGGAGTCGCCGTAGTCCAGGGCGAGTACGGGAGCGCCGTCCGCGTCGCTGACGTGCGAGGTGAGCCGGCCCTTGCGGGTGCCGTGGTCCTGGAACGCGTACGACGTCTCCAGGCGGAAGCCGGCCCGGCGCCGCTCCTCCTCGTCGGAGGAGATCCGCTCGCGGGGCGTGGTGTAGACGGTGTGCAGGTGCAGCAGGTTGCCCCGCTTGTTGCGCAGGGGTTCCCGGCACATCGCGCACAGGTCGTTGCCGGCCTTCACCTCGTGGTGGTAGCCGCAGTTGTCGCAGCGCTTGGACTCCGCGGTGGCGAGGTCCCCGGTGGCGTCCGGAGGGAGCTGGATCCGGGTGACCTGGTACCGGGCGCCCTCGTGGTAGATCAGCGCGCCGGGGCCGAACTCGCGGATCGCGAGGAAGCGGGGGCGCTGGAGGTAGTCGCCGTCGGTGTTGCGGCGGCTGCCGGAGCGCGGGATGTAGGCGGCCAGCGGCAGGCGCGGGAAGCTGTAGCCGGGCAGGAACCCCTCGGAGGCGAGGTAGCGGTACGGGTTGAAGTCGCTCATGACCGACTTGGCGTCGGTGGAGCGGTTCAGCAGCAGGTCCCGCTGTGTCTCGGCCTCGCGGCGGCGCGAGCGGGCGCGCGCCTGCTCGCCGTTGCTCAGTGTGGTGTCGACGACCCGTCGGTTCTGCTCGTACTGGTCGAGCACGGCGGCGCGGAACAGCTGCCGCCACCGCTCGAACGCTTCGTCGAAGGCCTTCGGGGCCTTGGCGAGCTGCTCCTCGATCCAGTCGTCGTACCACCAGGTGGTGTCGGTGAAGTCGGGGATGAGCGGAGACAGCACGGTGCGCGCGGCCGCGACCGCACGGCGCCGGGCGCTCTCGTCCAGCGACTGGTCACGGATGTCGGCGAGCAGCGGCAGCGGCATGTTCGGGTCGGGACGCTCCTCGCCGTCCGGGTCGAAGGCGACGTCGATCACGTCCGGTACGGCGCGGCCGAGCCGCATAGCCGTCTCGGCCAGCCAGATGCCCTGAAGGTGGGAGCGGACCAGGTCCTCGTTGGCGAGGTCGAGGCGCGGCGGGGTGACCTGCCCGGCGACCATGGCCTGCGAGTGGCGGAAGTAGTACTGGTCGTGGCTGTTGCCCGTTGCGCAGTAGGTGGTGACCAGCGCGGGCTGCCCGGACCGGCCGGCCCGGCCGGAGCGCTGGGCGTAGTTGGCCGGCGTCGGCGGGACGTTGCGCATCATGACGGCGTTGAGCGAGGAGATGTCCACGCCTAGCTCCATCGTGGGGGAGCAGTACAGCAACGGGAGGCCGGCGGTGCGGAACGCCTCCTCGCGCTGCTCGCGCTCGTCCGGGGTCACCTGGGCGGTGTGCTCACGGGCGAAGAGTCCGGCGAGGCCGACGGACGCCTCCTGGTAGAGGCGGCGGAAGAAGGGGTTGACGCGCGGCCCCTCGCCGCTGCTGTAGGTGCGGGTCAGCGGGTCGACGGCTCCGGTCTCACCGGTCCCGGCGCGCCAGATCAGGGCGGCCGCGGAGACCCGGTAACCGGTGCGCTTCTCCGCCGTACGGCGGCGGAATGCCGGGCCGGAGGCTTCGGGGGCGACGTTGACCTCGTTCACGAGGCCGACGTCGCACAGTACCTTCAGCAGGTCCTCGATGACGGCCTGCAGTTCGGTGAGGTCGAGTTCGCGGAAGGACGGGGCGGTGCGCCTGAGGTACTTGCCGAACTTGCCACGCGCGGAGAGGAACAGCGCGGTGCGTTCCATTCCGGGCTTGGACGCCGTCGGGTAGGCGGTGCCGACGCCGGGCTTGTCGGTCTCCGAGAGCACCCAGGCGCCGATCAGCCGCTCCTCGCTGGCACGCTGCAGGGCGTCGAAGTCGTCGCGGAAGTACTGCACGTCGATGGCCAGGGCCCGGCGCATGAAGTCCAGCAGGGCCCGGACCACCTCGGCGCGCAGCGCCGGTTCGGCGTCGCGCAGGGCCTCGTGGGCCGAGGCCCAACGGTCCTGTTGCTCGGCGAGCCAGTCCAGGTCCTCGTAGTCGATCCGGAGCAGACCGGTCTGTTCCAGGTTCGGCATGGTGATGCGCCAGCCGCGTTCCAGGTCGCGGTAGAGGCGGTAACCGACGACGTCGCGGAAGGTCTTGGTGGCTCGCCGCTCCATCGCCGGCGCCATGGTCGGGTTGCCGGTGTACTCGCGGGGCGCGAGACCCATGACGTCGGCGACCGCCTGCGCCAGGTCGTCGTGGTGCAGACCGTCCTCGCCCGCCTGCAGGGCGGCCTGGTACAGCGCCCCGCGCAACTGAGTGACCTGGGCGAAGTCGTTGAAGTGGCCGGCCTGGAGGGAGGCATCCTGGCGGTTGTCGACGAAGGTCAGGAGCTTGCGGGCCTCGGCGGACAGGACCTCCTCCGGCACGGCGCGCAGCGACTTCACGATCGACGCGGAGATGACGGACGTCGCCGACGAGCGGCCCTCCTGGTCGAGGGTCGCGAGCTTGGCGAAGTCCCGGCCGCGGGTCTGCTCGTAGGAGATCTGGCAGTGCAGGCAGAACAGGAAGGGCGCCGGGACGAACGCCGCGACGAGTCCCTCGCCCGATTCGCGGCCGTGAGGGTCGACGACGATGCGCTGCGGCACCCGCGCTCGGTAGGACTTCTTGACCACGTTGGTGCCGTGGGCGTCCGGCTCCAGCCAGGACTCGGGGAGCCGGCGGTCGTCCACCGCCCGCTGCGGGTCGGCCGGCCACTCGTAGTCCTCACCGGGCACACCGATGTAGAGGTAGCCCTCGCCGGCGCGCCCGCCGGAGGCGGAGGTGTCGCGGCGCGGCTCGTAGCGGGCCGCGCCGTCCTCGGTGGTGCGCCACACGGTGACGTACTCCTGGCCGCACTCACGGCAGAACGCCAGCGGAAAGAGCGGCCTTCCGCCGCTGCCGGGCTGCTCCAGCTGGTAGGTGCGGGTCAGCGGGCGGGTGAGCGGGTCCTCCAGGGTGGTGTAGACGGTGTCGCCCTTGGAGAGGAACTGGTGTAGCCGGAACGCGAACAGCGGCCGCTCGCTGATCGGGTGCTTGGCCTGGGAGCCGGCCTCCAGTGTCGCCCTGATCGTCTCCTGGACGACCTCCTCCGGGACCCCGGACGCTGCGAAGAGCTCGGCCGCGGCCTCCTCGATCTTGCCGGGAGCGCGGCGCCGGAGCCGGCCGGTCCCCTCCTCGCGCTCCAGCCCGAACCGGGACTCGATCCAGCGGGCCAGCGGGTCCTTCGTCAGTGCCTCGTACCCGCGGGGTGCGGCGACGGCTCGCAGCCGCTCGGCCGGGACGGTCGAGGGGGGCTCCTCGGTGGCGCGGACGAGCGTCTCGCCGATCACCCGCCGCGGCAGGACGGTGGTGCCGAACAGCCGGCCGGCGACCTTGGCGACCTCCCGCTGCTGCTCCTCCCAGCTGCCCTCGGTCGACATGGTCGCGGACGTGCCGATGCACTGGAGCGTGTCCGCCACCCGGCAGGCCTCGCGGACCCGGCGGATGAGCAGGGCGACGTCGGCGCCCTGCCGTCCGCGGTAGGTGTGCAGCTCGTCGAAGACCAGGAACTGCAGACCCTCGGCCATCCGCACCAGGCTGTCCCGGTCGCCGGGGCGGGTGAGCATGAGCTCCAGCATCACGTAGTTGGTGAGCAGGATGTCCGGGGGGTTCTTCCGGATCTCGTCACGCCGCGCGTCGCTCTCCTGTCCGGTGTAGCGGGCGAACGTGACCGGTTCGCGGCCCTCGCCGAACCCGTGCCGCAGGAACTTCTCCAGCTCCTTGAGCTGGGAGTTGGCCAGGGCGTTCATCGGGTACACGACGATGGCGCGCACCCGCCCCGCGGTGCCGGGCCCCGCCGCCGCGCGCTCCTTCAGCACGCGGTCGACGATCGGGACGATGTAGGACAGCGACTTGCCGGAGCCGGTGCCCGTGGTGAGCACGTAGGAGTCGCCGGCCTGGGCCGCCTCGATCGCTTCGCGCTGATGGCGGTGGAAGGGGATCGGCCTGCCGTCGGGGCGGCGCGAGGTCTCCTTCTTGCCCGTCTGGAAGATCTCGGCGCACTTCGGGTGGAGGGTGCCGTCCTCGACGAGGGCGGTGACCAGGCCGCCGTCCGCGAAGAAGGGGTTGAGGGAGAGCCACGGGTCGGGCCACTGCGACTTGTCCGCCAAGTCGTCGTCGATGAAGCCGGAGATCCGGCTGTCCCGGACATCCGCGGCGCCCTTGGTGAAGCGCTCGTACTCGTCGATCAGGGTCTTGTGGATGCCGAAGACGTCCATCGCGTCGGGCAGCCTGCGGGGCGGGCGCGGGACCGGCACGGGCGCGGCCGGCGAGGGCGCGGGGAATTCGGAGCGCAGTCGCCCGACCGGATCCATCGCCGTCCAGTGCGGGGCGAGCAGGGTGGCCGTCTCGTCCGGGGCCAGGGCGAGCGGCACCAGCGTCTCGCGGACCAGCGTCGCGTTCTCCGGCCGGTTCGCCTGGTCCTTCTCCAGCAGGCGGGAGACGAGGCGCACCAGTTCGGGCGGCAGGTCCGGACGGATGACCGTAAGCGCCGGCGGAGCGTCGTGCTTGTGCTGCTCGGAGAGGTCGAAGGGCGTCTTCGCAGCGAACGGAGGCCTGCCGATCAGCAGCTCGTAGAGGATGCAGCCCAGCGCGTAGAGGTCGGCCGGGGCCGTCACCTGCTCGGCCCGGAACTGTTCCGGGGCCATGTAGCGAGCCGTGCCGACGCTGACCCCGGTGCTGGTGAGCCGGGCCTGGTCGGGGTCGTCCACGATCCGGCCCATGCCGAAGTCGAGGATCTTGACCGTACCGTCCTGAGTGAGCATCACATTGGCCGGTTTGAGGTCGCGGTGGACGACACCGGCAGCGTGTGCCGAGGCCAGCCCGGCCGCGATCTGCGCCGCGATGGCGGCGGCCCAGGAGACCGGGAGCTGGGGCTCCTCCTCGATCAGGTCACCGAGCGGGCTCCCGTCGAGCAGTTCCATCACCAGGTACGGCAGGTTGCCGCCGGTGGCCAGGGTGTCCACGCCGCCGGCGACGAGCCGGGTCAGATTGGGGTGGCGGGGAGAGAGACGGCGCATGATGTCCACCTCGCGGCGGAAGCGTTCGACCTCCTTGCTGTCCTCGGACGCGTCGATCGCGAGGCCGGTCCGGCTGCGCAGGATCGTCTTCAGGGCGACCCTCCGGTCCGGAGAGCCGTCCGGGGCGTCGAGGTCGATCGCTTCGTGGACTTCCCCCATGTTGCCGCGACCGATAGGCCCCACGACGCTGAACCTGCTTGCGACCGTCCCCAGACCCACTGGCGCTCCCCTGCCTCACGTGTCTTGTTCTCGTCGTACGCGGCAGACGGGCAGCCTGCTGGCTGCCAGCCTACTCGACGAGCTGTGCACACAATAAAGTATGCGTTGACTCTGTCAACAAATGTCGAGATGGTTGCCAACTGCTCGTCGCGCCGTCAGGGTGCTGAGGGAGGGCTCGGTGCGTGAGTGGTGTCAACGCAGTGATAGCGTCCTGTGTATATGGGTAGCGGCGTGTACGGTGGCGGCCATGGAAGACCCTGCGGCGTTCGGACCGGTCAGCGACGATGTGCCACCCACACTCGTCACCAGTGCTGAGATCGCCCGCCTGGCGGGTGTCACCCGAGCTGCGGTCTCCAACTGGCGGCGCCGCTACGACGACTTCCCGGCGGCCGCGGCCGGAAGCGGTTCGAGTCCGCTCTTCGACTGGCCCGCCGTCCAGGAATGGCTGCGTCGACGCGACCGGCACCAGGAGGTCTCCCTGGAGGTTCAGGTCTGGCAGGCGCTGCGCACTGCGTACGGCGACGCGACTGTGGCCGCCGTGGCGGCTGCGGCGAGGTATCTTGCGCGGACTGGCACCTCCGAAGGTGAAACCGGAAACGACACCGCGGGAACGACCTCACCTCTCCCGGGCGCTGTGCAGGGCCTGTTGGACCGACTCGTCGAGGAGTCGGACCCGAGTACCGCGCTGCGCGCACTCACCGACCGGATGGCCGACTCCGTCCGTCGGTCGGGGTCCGACCAGGTCACCTCCCCGCTGATTGTCCGTGCTGTCGGCCACTTCGCGCCGACACCCCAGTCCGGCTGGACCGTGTTCGACCCGGCGTGCGGGATCGGCGCCCTGCTTTTCGCGGTGGAGTCCGAGCACGATCTCATCCGGGTCGGTCAGGACAGCGATGCTGACGCCGTGGACATTTCCGTTGTTCGTGCCGGCCTCGCCGGTCACGGCGAGGTCCGGATCGCCCACGGCGACTCCCTGCGGTGTGACCGCTATCCGGGACTTGCCGCGAACCTCGTGCTCTGCGACCCGCCCGTTGCCGCCGGGGACTGGGGGCGGGATGAACTCCTGCTCGACCACCGGTGGGAGTTCGGTACCCCGTCCCGCGCAGAGGGCGAGCTGGCCTGGCTCCAACACGCCTACGCGCACACCGCCCCGGGCGGCCAGGTCCTCATGGTGATGCCTGCCTCCGTCGCCTACCGCAAAGCCGGGCGTCGGATCCGCGCCGAGCTGGTCCGCCGCGGCATCGTCCGCCAGGTCGTGGCCCTTCCCGGCGGGGTGGCTTCCGGCCATGTCCTCCCTGTTCACCTGTGGAACCTTCGGCGACCGGTGGACGGTGAACCGCGCCCCGAGAGTGTTCGCTTGATCGACCTGACCGGGAACACCCCCAACGGTCCGCTCCGGCCAACCGACACACAGGTTGTGGATGTTCCGTTGGTGGACCTCCTGGACGACGTCGTCGACCTCACCCCTGCCGTCCACCTGCCCACCGTCCGTCGGGATCTCGCCCACGAGTACGAGCAGGCGCGGTCCGCACTCGCCGACGCCCTTGCCGGGCTGCATGACCGGTTGCCCGAGCTGCGGCGCGGCGACGGCGCCGATCTGTGGGACGGCGCCACCGTCACCGTTTCCGACCTTGCCCGTGCCGGACTCATCGAACTGCGCGACGGCGAACCCCGGGCGGTAGGCAGCCAGGTCGACCCCGAGTACCTCGACGGATTCCTCCACGCCAGTCCCAACGTTCGCCGCTCGACCTCCCAGAGCGGTTCGTACCGTCTGGACGTCAAGGGTGCCCGTATTCCCCAGCGCGAACTCTCCGTCCAGCGCCGATACGGCGTCGCGTTCCGGGCGCTGCGCGACATGGAGCGCGAGGCCACCAGGCTGGCGCAAGCCGCGCAGCGCCTCGCCGACATCGCCCGCGAAGGGCTGGGCACCGGAGACCTGGAGCCTGACGGAACGTAAGCAGAGCTCCGACTCCGACTCATGGGTCTTCCCGTGTACGCGACGACGTGCTCCCGTCGGCCAGCGCCGCGCCTTGTGGTGTCGCTCCGGGAACTGACAGGATCTCAGGTCGGACGCTCCTCTGGCGTTGCGAACCGGACTCCCGCCCTGGCGGCACGGAGAAGGAGGCACGATGGCTCGGGTGAACCTGCGGGCCGCGTTCACGAGCGGCCTGTCGTCCACCGTCACGGCGCAGCAGGTCTTCACCGACCGGGTCGACGAGGTGGCGGCCTTCGAGCGGTCGGTGGAGTGCCTGCGCCGGACGCTGGACGAGGCCGAGGTCTCGCCGGTGCTGGACCGGGCGCAGGGGCGTCGCAACGTCCTGACGCTGTACGGGGTCGGCGGCATCGGCAAGACGACGCTCTCCCACGAGCTGGAGCGCCGGCTGCTCGCCGGTGCGGCGGCCGAGGGCCGGGACGATGTCGTGACCGTGCGCGTCGACCTCTCCGAGGACGGCGCATGCGACATCGAGGGCCTGCTGTTGCGCCTGCGGGCGGGGTTGGGGCAGTTGGGCAGCCGCTGGCAGGCGTTCGACCTGGCGCTCGCCTCGTACTGGGCCCGCGCGCACCCTGGGGAGGCCCTGCAGGGCTTCCTCGACTCCTCGCCGGCCCTGCGCCGGGCCTCCCGGAGCATCGGGCTCGGCGACCAGATCGCGGAGACGGTGCGGGATGTCGACCCCGCCGGGCTCGGCGGGTTGACCGGGCTCGCCCACCGTGCCGCCCTGGCCACCTACCGCGCCGTCCGCGACAGGGTGCGCGAGGGACGGCTGCTGGCCGACTGTGAGCTGTTCGCCGAACTGGTCGAGGCCGACGCGGACTACGAGACGCTCTCCTACTTCCCGTACCTGCTCGCCTGGGACCTCGACCGGCTGCCGCACCGGGGCCAACCGACCCGTCGGCCCACGGTGTGCGTGTTCCTGGACACCTTCGAGGTGGTCAACGGGCGCGCCGACCGCGCGGTGGAGCGCTTGATCCAGCGCTGCGCCTATCTGATGCCCAACGTACTGTTCGTGATCACGGGCCGGAACCGGGTGGACTGGGCCGACACGGGCATGGGCGGCGAGCTGGACTTCACCGGCCCGCAGTGCTGGCCCAACCTGCACTTCAGCAACGACACCGTGGAACCCCGTCAGCACCTCGTCGGCTACCTGTCGGACTCCGACGCCGACAGTTACCTCCGCGAGGCGCTGGTCCGGGACGGCCGGCCCGCCATGCCCGCCGAGGTCCGTCGGCGCATCATCTCCGGCGGCCAGGGGCTGCCGCTGTACCTGGACCTGTCGGTGTCGCACTTCGTGGCGCTCCTCGCCCGCGGCGGGCAGCCGTCGCCGGCCGACTTCGGCGGCTCGTTCACGGCGGTGGCCACCCGGTCGATCCGTGACCTGCCCCGAGAGGAACGCGATCTGGTACGGACCGCGGCGCTCACCGACAGGGTCGGTGCCGAACTGCTGAGGGCCGGACAGCCCGGCGTCTCCGACGGCAGCGTCGCCCGGTTCCTGCGTCGGCCGTTCCTGACCCACGACGACGCCTATGCGCTGCCGTACGCCCTGCACGCGGCGCTGCGTCACGCCATCGGGGAGGCGGACCGGACCCTCCCGGACGGCTGGTCCGACCGCGACCGCAGTGAGGTCGCGGCCCGATTGCTCTCCTGGTTGGGGCAGCGCCTCGGGCCGGGCGCCGGACGGGTCGCCGTTGCCCACGCCCTGGAAGCCGGGCTCAAGCTCTCGGCGGCGCACGGGGTCTTCGAGGACTGGATGGCCCGTGCGACGCAGCGCCTGGTGGAGGCGGGGCAGTGGTCGGAGCTGGGTGCCGGGCTCACCGTCGAACGGGCCGGAACACCGGAGTACCACGCCGTACTGGCCGCCATTCGGGGTGTGCAGCTGCGTCGTACGGGCCGTGCCACGCAGGCGGTCGAGGTGCTCGGCGCCGCGGGGGAGGGCCTGCCGTCGGGCAGTCCGACCGCCCAGCTGGTGCGGATCCACCTCGCCCATGCGCTGCGCAACCACGGCGACTACGCCGAGGCGGCCGAGATCTACCGTGCCCTGGTGGGGGGCGAGTTCGATGCGGCGGCCCGGTACTGGCTCTGCGACTTCGACTACCTCAACGGGCGGTTCGGTACCGCCCTGGGTTCACTGCGGGAACAGCGCAGCCGAGGGCCGGAGGACGAGGGCGAGCGGCTCCGGTTGATCGGACACATCTGGCGGGTCAACGCCCGTTTCGACGAGGCGAGTTCCGCGTACGGCGAGGCGATCGGCCTGGCCCGGCGTGAGGGCCTGGCTGCCGCGGAGGCGAAGGCGCTGGCCAACCTGGCGCAGACCGTGTGCTGGTCCGGCGACACGGTGGCGGTGTCGGACGCGGCGGCCCGCGCACGGAACCTGCTCGACCTGGTGCCCAACCCCGTCGAGCTGGTCAAGGTCCGTTCCGCCGAGGCGGTCGCTCACGCGGTGGCCGGCGAGGACGAGGCCGCCGTGCAGGCGATAGAGGGCACCCGGCGGCTGGCGGACGGCATCGGGTACCGCGGGGGTCACAACCTGGCCGACGTGGCTCAGGTCCTGTTCCGGGTCCTCGACGGTGACCACGACGGCGCCCGCCGCACCCAGGCCGAGCTCGACGCGCGAACCCGCCGGTCGGGCGGCAACACATACTGGGTCCCGATCGTGACCAGTTGGATCGAGGGGGTCCAGGCGGCGATGGAGCACGACCCGCGGGTCGAGTGGGTCGACGGCCCGGCCGTGTCGCTGGGCCGGTGGGCGCGGGTGGCCGCGCGACGATGAGGCAACCGGAGTCCTGAGGTGCAGGGCCGGATCGGACGAGGGGAAGAGCGCTCATGACCAACCCGGTACGCATCGAGCCGGTACGCGTCGGCTTGGTCGGGGTCGGCACCATCGCCGAGACCCACCTCGCGGTGCTTGCCGAACGGCCGGACGTGCGGCTGGAGTTCACCGTTGATCCCCGACCCGCGGCGTCCGTGGAGTTCCGCGGCCGCAGGCCGCCCCACTACGGCGACCTCGCCCGCGCGCTCGGCGAGCACCAGCTGGATCTGGTGGTGATCGCCACCCCGACCGAGACGCACGCCGAACTGGTGGAGCTGGCCCTGCTCCGCTCCACGGGCCGGGTACTGGTGGAGAAGCCGCTCGTGCATGATCACGAGGCCCTCGCGGCGTTGCGCGACCTGGACGGCAGGGCCGACGTGCGCGGCCGGGTGTTCACCGCTCACCACTTCGCGTTCTCGCCGGAGGTCGACTGGGCGGCAGAGCTGATCGCCGCACACCCTGACTGGGGGCCGGTGACGACCATCACCTCCGCCTTCTACGACCCTTACGTCCTGCGGAGGGCGGAGGCCATCGCCTCGTATGTGTCGAGCTGGATGGACTCCGGGGTGAACCAGCTCAGCATGCTCACCCGCTTCGTGGAGCTCACCGGACTCACCTCCGCCCGGCAGATGGACGGGGGCGCGAGCGCGTGGTGCACGGTGGGATTCCGGTCCCGGGGCGGGGCCGGCTCGGCCCGGCTGCGCAGCAGCTGGCTCACCGGCTCCAGCAGCAAGGAGAGCAGCCTGGTGTTCGGCGGTTCCGGTGTCGAGATCTGGATCGACCACACCGCCATGACCGGGTTCGCCGCCAGGGAAGGCGAGTTGCTGGCTTCCTTCGGCAACGACGGCCGGACCGGGCGGAAGGTCGCCCACTATCGCCCGCTGTACGCCAGCCTGCTCTCCGACCGGCCTGACCCGGTACTCGGCCTCGATGTCACGGCGACGATCACCGCGATCCATCACGCGGTGTTGTGAGACCGGTGCCGCCGATGTGCTGACCGTGGATGCTCTTCGGGCCGGGTGCTGGGAGGTGCCGGGCGTGGGGGCTTCTCGGTGTCGTCGGGGGTCAGGCGGCGAGGTCGTCGAGTTCGGTGGGCCAGTCGATCAGGGTGGACTCGGAGCCCTGGGGGACGAGGGTGAAGGCTTCCCGGCGGAGCCAGCGGCGGACCTGTCGGGAGGGGAGGTCGACGAGGACGACGTTGTCGCGGTTGCGGAGCATGATGCGCAGTGAGGCGCGGCCGTGGCAGGTGCAGGGCGGCCAGATGCGGACGTCGCCGAGGCCGGCGGGCTTCTGGAGGCCCTCCCACAGGAGGTCGCGGGAGAAGCGCCAGGTGCCGCCCTCCGCCGCGGGGCCGAGGAATTCGAGGGCGACGGCGAACGGGTCGTCGCTGCGGTAGCCGAGGCGCACCGGGATGTCGACGGACTCGTGCTCGCCGAGGACGAGGCGGGCGTCGAGGGCGAGGTCGGTGCCGGCGGCCTCCGGGTGGGGCTGGGGGTCGGTGGCGGGGTGGTGTGCGGGCATGGGGTCTTCTCCTGGGCGGTGGGGGCGGCGAGGGGGCGCGCCGGGCGGTCGGGGCGCCGTGCCGGTGGAGGCGCGGCGGCGCCCTCGCCTCGGGCCCTGGGAGCTGCCGAGGAGCAGGGGGAGGCGGATCGCTGCCCAGGCTAGGAAGGCGGTGGAGGCGCGGATGTTCCGGCCGTGCACCGCGAGATGACGTTCCGTGCACCGTTCGGCGGGCGCGGAGGGCAGGGTGCGGGCCCCGCGTGGTCGCTTCCGTGTCGTCCGGTGACCGGGGGTCGGTTCGGCCGGCGGTCGGGCGGCCGGTTCTCGCGGTGCCCGCTGTGGGGTCAACTCCCTTGTGGTGGAATGGGTTTGGGGGTCGGGGCAGGGCGCGGTGGGAGGTCCTGTCCGGTAGTGGGTGAGGTCGGGGGCGGGCTTCGGCCGGCTGGTGCGGGGGCCCCGGATCCTCTGATTGTTGAACGTTTGTCTACCTGCTTTCGCTCCTTGTATGAATGGCGGCGGGAGGCTTTTGATCATGCAGAGGTGGATCCAGCGCGCGCGTTCGGGAGGCGATGCGCTGCAGACGTTGGTGGACGGCCTGGCCGAGGAGCTGGGGCGCTCGGTCGTTCTCGACGACCCCCTGGTGCGGATGATCTGCACCAGCCGGCACTTCGGTGACGAGGACCGGGTGCGCGTGCGCACGCTGTTGCAGGGCATCGCGGACGACGAGGCCATCCGCTACGTGCTGTCCCGGGGCGTCGCCCAGTGGGCCCGCCCGGCGGTCCTGCCGGGGCGAGACGACCTGGGCCTGCGGCCGCGGTACTGCGTGCCGATCCGCGAGCGGGGCCACATGCTGGGCATCCTCATGGTGGTGGCGGTGGGGGAGCCCCTCACGGAGGCCGAGACCGAGGCCATCGACCGGACCGCCCGGGCCCTCGCGATCGAGATGTACGCCGAGCAGCTGGCCTCGGACGACGACGAGAAGCGCACCCGTCGGCTGGTGGCCCAGCTGGTCGGCTCGGACTCGGCGCAGCGCTGCTCGGCGCACCAGCGACTGCTGGACGACGGCCTGCTGCCGGCCGGCCCGCACGTCGTGGTGACCAGTGTGGCCGTTGCCGGTCAGCGGGGCCCCTCCGGCCAGGTCGCGGTGGCGCTGCGCGGTGCGCTGGAGCCGTTCCGGCAGACCCGTACCGGCCGCGGACTGCCGGCCGTCGAGCAGGACCGGGCCGTCCTGGTGCAGGTCTTCGACCGGGAGCCGTCGGCGGAGGAACTGGAGCAGCAGTGCCGCGCCGTGGTCCGCTCGCTGCGGACCTTCCTGGGCGCGGAGGCGGACGCCGTGGTGGGCGTCGGCGGCCGCCGGGCGGCGCTCGCCGACGCGTGGATCTCCCACGACCAGGCCCGGGTGGCGGTGCGCGCGGCCCGTCGGCTGCCCCGGCTGGAGGGCATCGGCGACTGGGAGCGGCTCGGGGAGTACACCGTGTTCCTCCAGCTGCCGGACGACGCGCTCAACGACTCCCTGCTCCCGAAGCCGCTGCGGCGTCTGCTGGAGGGCGGCGGCAACGCCCGGCTGGAGGAGACGCTGCGCTGCTTCCTGGAGAACGCCGGGTCGGCGCCCAGGACCGCGGAGGTCCTGGAGGTCCACCGCACCTCGCTGTACTACCGGCTGCGCCAGATCCAGGAGATCACGGGCCTCGACCTGGACGACGGCGCGCACCGACTGGTGCTGCACATGGGGCTGCGGCTGTGGGACCTGCTACAGGCGCCCCGGGGAGCAGCCGCCCGGTAGAGCGTGCCCCGCGTGGCAGTCGAGGGCCTGCCGAGGGCAATCGACGGCCCGTCGGGGCCGTCGGGGCCCGGCCGGCGGGCGCCCGGCGGACGGCCGGCCGGGGCCGGGCGGTTGCTACAGAGTGATGAAGCTTTGTCGGGCAATCCCTACGTTGGTCGGTGGCCAACGGCTCGGGCGCACGGCGAGAATCCTCACTACGAGCTGCCGCTCATACCCCCGGCCACCTGCGGGTTCCGGACCGCCCGGACCCACGAGCCGAAACGAACGGACAAGAACGAGCACCATGCACGAACTGATCACGAACGACGGCGTCCGCCTGGCCTACCGCGACAGCGGCGGCGAGGGCGTCCCGCTGGTGATGCTCCACGACTGGGGGCAGACGCAGGAGATGTTCCACCACCAGGTCGAGGGGCTGGCGCCGGGCCGGCGCGTCGTGACGGTGGACTTCCGCGGCCACGGCCGGTCCGGCAAGCCGCGCCACGGCTACCGCGTCGCGCGGCTGGCCCGCGACGTCCTCGGCCTGGTCGACCACCTGGGCCTGGACCGCTTCGACGCGCTGGGCTGGTCGATGGGCGCCTCGGTGTGGTGGAGCTTCGTCGACCAGTACGGCACCGGCCGGATCCGCCGGCTCGTCCTGGTCGACCAGCCGGCCGCGGTGGCGGCGGTGCCCTGGATGACCGACGCCGAGCAGCGCGAGTCCGGCGCGATCTTCGACGTGGCGGGACTCCTGGAGCTGGGCGCCGCGCTGGCCGGACCGGACGGAGCCGCGGTCCGCGAGGAGTTCGTCCGCTCGATGTTCAGCGGCCCCACCGACCCGGAGGTGCTCGCCTTCGTGACCGAGCAGATCCGGGCCACCCCGGCGTACGCGGGCGTCCCGCTGCTCTTCGACCACTGTGCCCAGGACTGGCGCGACGTGCTCGACTGCGTCGACGTGCCCACCCTGGTGCTCGGCTGCGAGGGGAGCCATGTGGACCCGGCCTCCCAGCGCTTCGTCGCCGAGCGGATCCCCGGCGCCCTGGTCCACGTGTTCCCGGCGAGCGTGGCGAGTTCGCACTTCCCGTTCCTGGAGAACCCCGGCGCGTTCAACGCCGTCGTGGAGAAGTTCCTCTCCTGATCCCTCCGCCGCCGTGCCCGCGCGGCGCGGCGAGCCCCGAGCCCCGAGCCCCAAGCCCCAAGCCCCAAGCCCCGAGCACCAAGCCCCAAGCCCCAAGCACCCGCACAGAACCCTCGAACCGGTCGGAGCCTCCCGTGATCCCGTCGGGTCCCTCACCCATGCCCGCATCCGAGTACCACCAGTTCGGTCGGACCGCCCGCGAAAGCGCCGGCGGCTGCATCGACGTCCTCTCCCCGCCGCCCGGAAGCGACCCCGAGGACTGCCTCTACGTCGCCCTGCACGTCCACGGCGCGGCCTCGGTCCGGCGCCACGGTGCCAGCACCGCGCTCGTCCCCGGGGACCTGCTGATCGGCACCACCCGCCACCCGGCGGGCCTGTTGCAGGACTCCGAGTGCCGGATGGTCCACTTCCGCGTCCCCTGCTTCTACCTGGGCGTGCGCCAGCGCGACGTCCAGCGCACCGGCGGGCTGCTGGCGCGGGGGAGCGAGGGCGTCGGCTCGCTCGCCTCGCAGTTCCTGCGGACCCTCGCCACCCAGTCCGCGGCGCACCGGGCCCGGCCGGGCAACCACCTCGCGCGCAGCGTCTCCGACATCGTCGCGATCCTGGTGACCGAGCTGCTGGAGCGGGAGGGGCCGGAGCATCCGACCGGTTCGGCGGAGCTGCTGGCGCGGATCCGCGCCCACATCGAGGAGAACCTCGCCGATCCGGACCTCGGGCCCGAGTCGATCGCCCGGTCCCAGCACATTTCGGTGCGCTACCTGCACAAGCTCTTCCAGCAGGACGGCACGACGGTGGGCCAGTGGGTTCGGCGGCGCCGACTGGACGCCTGCCGACGGGAGTTGGAGCGCCCGGCCCGTCGCCAGACCAGCGTCTCCGCGGTCGCGCACCGGTGGGGCTTCGTCAGCCACTCCCACTTCAGCCGGGCGTTCCGCGACGCGTACGGGGTGTCGCCCCGCGAGTGGCAGGCGTACGCGGCGCAGGCGGAGGGCCACCCTTCGGCCTCCTGACCGCGCCACCACGACCCGTTCGCGCGCCTTCGGTCCCCGCGAAGCCCCCCTCCTCCGTCGTCCCGCCGCCTGGCGACAGCGCCGGCCCGTCGACCGCGCGTCCGGCGCCGTTCGCCGTCCGGCGCCGTTCGCCGTCCGTCCCGTGAAAGGCCACCCATGCACTCCCCCCGGCCCACCGTCGTGCTCGTCCACGACGGCTGCTCCGACGCGACCACCTGGTTCGGCGTCACCGCCGAGCTCCACCGCCGCGGCCTGACCGTCCTCGCCGTCGCGAACCCGCTGCGGGGGCTGGCCCACGACGCCGCCTACCTGGCCGACGTCCTCGGGGGCATCGGCGGCCCGGTCGTCCTGGTCGGCCACTCGTACGGGGGTGCCGTGATCACGGAGGCCGGGGTGGGACCGGACGTCCTCGCGCTGGTCTACGTGGCCGCCTACCTGCCCGAGGTCGGGGAGAGCCACGACGTGCTCGCGGGCCGCTTCGCCCCCTCGCCGCTCATCCCGCGGCTGCGGCGCACGGAGTTCACCACCGGCGGCACCGGCCGGGCGACGGAGCTCACCGTGCCCGCGGAGTGCTTCCGGCCGCTCGTCGCGGCGGACCTGGACGAGGAGGTGGCGCAGGTCCTGGCCTCGCTCCAACGGCCCGCCGCGGAGCGGGTGTTGACCGACACGCCGACGGTGGCGGCCTGGCGCACCAGGCCCTCCTGGGCCCTGGTGGCCGGTGCCGACCAGGCGCTCTCCCCGGCGGGCCAGCGCTTCACGGCGGAGCGGGCCGGCGCCACCGTCCTCGACCTGCCCGATGCCTCCCACGCCGTGGCCGTCTCCCGGCCGACGGTGGTCGCGGAACTCGTCCACGAGGCCGTCAGGGCGGTCTCGGCGCGGCCGCGGAGGCCGTCGGCCGGGAGAGCCGCCGCGGCCGGCCGGGGGTGAGCGGGGTGAGCGGGGTGAGGCGGGGGTGAGCGGGGCAGGCGTTGCCCGGCGCGGAGCCGGGCCGGTGCGGCGGGGCGCCGAACACGCCGAAGGGCGGCCGGGCGACGCGGTGCCCGGCCGCCCGGCCGTTGGTCGGAGGCCGTGCCGCACCGGTCAGCGGTCGGTGTGGATCTCCGCGACGTAGCCGCCCGGGAACCGGACCATGGCGCTGTCCCGGGTGCCGGTGCGCACCGGTCCGGACAGCACCGTGGCGCCGGCCGCCGTGGCGCGTTCCAGGGTGGCGTTGAGGTCGGAGACACCGTAGCCGGTGAGTTCCTTGCCGTACGGGTAGGGCAGGTGGCCGTCCGTCACCGCGACGGTGGTGGTGCCGAAGCCGGAGGTGAGGCGGAGGAGCCGGTAGGTGGTCCCGGGCAGTCCGAGGGCGGCGCCGTCGGCCTTCCGGTCGTCGGAGACGATCCGGCCCTGGGCGAAGGCGAGGTAGCTGTGCAGGAAGTCGCCGACCGCGTCCGGAGACAGGTAGAGCCGGTTCTCGGGCACGCTGACCAGGTCCGGGTACGAGGTCGGGCCGGTGTGCACGTAGAGCTGGGCGCTGATCCCGCCGGGGAACTGGACGACGGCGTCCCGGCCGATCGGGTCGGCGAACGGCGCCACGGTGACGGTCGCGCCGTCGGCGCGGGCCGCCTTGACGGCCTGGTCGAGGTCGGTCACCAGCCAGCCGGTGCGCTCGGTGCCGAAGGGGTACGGGATGGGCGTGGTGTAGTCGAACACCGACAGGGTGCCGACCGGCGACACCACCAGTTCGGAGAGCGTCCGGCTGGGCGCCGGGGTCACCTGGGTGGCGACCGGACCGATCGTGGTGCCGCCGAACGTCGACGTCCAACTGGTCGCGAAGGCCTGTTCGGTGCCGGGCTCGACGTAGACGTGGGTGGTGTCGTACTGCGGGCCGACGGCGAACTGCCGGTGGGTGCCCGGCTGCTTCGCCGGGGCGCTCTGGGCCGCCGAGGCGACCGGGACGGCGGTCAGGGCGGCGAGCGCTGCCACCACCGGGACGATGCGACGGGCCGAACGAAGCTTCACGGGAACCTCCTGGTCGTGGTGAGCGCCCGGCGCCCGCTGGAGGGGGCGCCGGGCGCGGAGCTGCGGCCGGTACCGCCGTCGCGGTCCGGGGCGGGACGGCGACGGCGGTACCGGTGAGGGGCCGGCCGCCGTGGTCGGGGGCGGCGGCCG
>NZ_JBEZUT010000016.1:0-49554 GCF_040636595.1 Kitasatospora sp. NPDC036755 | reverse complement strand
GTCCACCAGGACGGCGGCGTCCACCGTGCCCGCCTCCAGCCAGGCCGCCAGCTCCTCGTGTTCCGCACCGGGGAGGTTCGCGCGTCCGCGCGGTCCGCCGATCGCGGCGGCGGTGCCGGCCGGTCAGGCGCAGGCGACCTGGGTGCCGGGGATGCCGACGATGCCCGAGTTGTTGGCCTCACCGGCCTTGTACTCGTAGTACAGGTAGGAGTAGAAGTCGATCCGGGTGTCGGGGCCGCAGGCCGAGTCCGGGGCGACGGTGTACGTCACCGTGAAGGCGCTGCTGGCGCCGGGGGCGAGCGGCACGTTGTAGCGGGCGATGCCGCCGTGGACGTTGTCACTGCACCCGTTGGTCTGGGTGCCGCAGGCGGTCGCGGTGAACTTGAGCCCGGGCACCAGGCTGGTGGCGTAGGTCTCCTGGACGCTCTGGTAGACGAACTGGATCGGGGTGTCGTACGGGTTGGTGAGCGTCAGGGTGAGCGTGAACTCACCACCCCGGACGGTCGTCTGCTTGTCGGAGGCGACCGTGAGCGGCAGTTGGCTGTCGGCCCTGGCGGCGGGGGCCGCGGAGAGGAGCAGGCCGAGGACAAGGGCTGGGCATGCGGCCAGCGCGGCGCGACTCAGGTGTGTTCTGCGCATGACCAAGGAGCGTAGGCGCCGGTTCCGCCGGGGTTGCGCTCCTCTGCCCCGATCCGTACCGACGCAGGAGCGGCGAGCGGACGGCGCGCACCCGCCGCTCGCGTTCCGCCCCCGCGGGCGCGTCCGGGGGCCTATGCTTCGCCGCCGCTCTCCCCCGGCCGCCGCACCCCGGCCGTCTCAGCCGCACGGCGGCAGGATGTCGCAGAGCGCGCCGAGCGCCGCCGGGTAGGCGTGGTCCGGCGGCGTGGCGTAGCCGACCACCAGGCCGTCGACGGCGGGCATCGCCTCCTCGCCGATCGCCGGGTGCCGGTAGTCGGCGAGCCCCTCGACGGCCAGGCCCCGGTAGGCGGCGGCCTTGAGCACCGAGCGCTCGGTGCCCGGCTCCAGGCGCAGCACCGCGTGCAGGCCGGCCGCGATGCCGGACACCTCGACGTGCGGGGCGCGGGCCGCGAGGGCGTCGACCAGTTGGTCACGGCGGTCCCGGTAGCGTCGGCGCATCCGGCGCACGTGCCGGTCGTAGCCGCCGGAGTCGATGAACTCGGCGAGGGTCAGCTGGTCGAGGGCGCTGGCCCAGCCCTCGCGTTCGCCCTTGGCGGCGAGCGCCCGGTCCACGAGGTGGTCGGGCAGCACCATCCAGCCGAGCCGCAGCGCGGGGGTCAGGCTCTTGCTGGCGCTGCCGAGGTAGACCACCCGCTCGGGGTCGAGCCCCTGGAGGGCGCCGACCGGCTGGCGGTCGTAGCGGAACTCCCCGTCGTAGTCGTCCTCCAGGACCAGCCCGCCGCGCCCGCGCGCCCAGTCGACGACGGCGGCGCGACGGCCGGGGTGCAGCGGACCGCCGGTGGGGAACTGGTGGGCGGGCGTGAGCAGGGCCGTCCGGACGTCCGGGTGCCGGGCCAACTCGCTGGCCCGGGCGCCCTGTTCGTCGATCGGCAGCGGCACGACGGGGACGCCCGAGGCGGCCAGCAGTCCGCGGTGGAAGCCCAGCCCGTACGCCTCGACGGCCAGCGGGCCGTACTCGGCGGGCGGCAGGACGGGCGCGGCGCCGTCGAAGAGCAGCCGCAGCGCGTGGGCGAAGCCGGAGCAGACCACGATCCGGTCGGGGTCGGTGCGCACGCCCCGGACGCGGGCGAGGTAGTCGGCGAGGACGGTGCGCAGTTCGCGGCGCCCCTGGGGGTCGCCGGGCCCGAAGGCCTCGTTGGGGGCGGCGGTGAGGGCCCTGCGGGCGGCGGCGAGCCAGGCGGTACGGGGGAAGGAGGAGGCGTCGGGCCGGCCCTGGCGCAGGTCGTGGGTGGGGCCGGGGCGGCGGGAGGGCCTGCGGGCCCGGGCGCGGGGGGCGGGTTCGGCGCGTTCGGCGACGGCGGTGCCGGAGCCCTGGCGGGCGGTGAGCCAGCCCTCGGCGACGAGTTCGGCGTAGGCCTCGGCGGCGGTGTTGCGGGCCAGGCCGAGGTCGGCGGCGAGGGCGCGGTAGGGCGGCAGCCGGGTGCCGGGGGCGAGTCTGCCGCTGCGGATCGCCTCGCGCAGGGCCGCCATCAGTGCGGCGCGCCGGCCTCCGGTGACGGGGAGGTCCAGGTACAGGTCGTTACCGGTCGGGTGGGCGGGCTCGGAGGGGTGCGTGCCCCGCGTGTCCGTCATGGTCACGCACCCTACCGGCCGCCGGCCCGGCACTTCGCGGGCGCCCGCCCGGCCCCCCTCCGGCGGCACCGCGACCGTTCCCTACGGCACGACGGTGACCGGCCAGCGGCCCGCCTTGACCAGCCGGACCGCCACCGAGCCGATCACCTTGTGCCCGGCCTGCTCGGAGACGCCGACCACGACGGCGTCGGCGCGCAGTTCGTCCGCGAGCTTGGCCAGGCCGGTGTACGGGTCGCCGCGCATGGTCAGGAACCGCCACTCCACCTTCCACACCTCGCGCACCCGGTGCTCGGCCTCGCGCAGCGCGGCCAGCAGTTCCTCGGCGATCTCCTGGGTGGTCTCCTCGACCGCGGCCCCGGCGAGGGCGGTCGCGGCGCCGAGGATCGGCTGGATGTAGGCCACGGCGAGGACGGCGCCCTGCCGTCGGGCCAGTCCGGCGGCGTAGGCGGTGGCGCGCCAGGAGGAGTCGGAGCCGTCCAGGCCGGCCAGGATCACGCCGGGGCCGTCGGTGCCCAGCTCGAAGCCCGCGGGCGCGGTCGCGGCCTCGTGACCCGGGGCGCCGATCGGCACACCGGCCGCGGCCGCCCCTCCCGTACCGGCGTCCACCTCTCCCGGATCCGCCGTGTCCGCTGCATCGCTCTCGTTGCTCATGGGGGTGAGGCTATGCCCGTCCGACACCGGGAGTGACGGCAGGGGGTACTCCGGGTGAGGCCTGTGGCGCGGGCCACCCGGAGGGTCGGCCGAGGCGGCGGAATCGGCACCGGCGGCTGGGTGGTCGTCACGCGCTGTCGACCGTGTGGGCGGCCTCACAGCGGTTCGGGGGCCGGTTCGGAGTGGCGCGGGCCACTTCCGGGGCTGATTCGATCTTGGAAATGGGGGCAAATCGGTCGAAATCGCCATAATTCCTTGATCTTTACCCCCGGTAACAGCCCTCTGACATGGCTAAACCTTCGAATCCTTGAAACCGCCACGACCACCCCCGTAACTTCGAACTCGTTGCACCGAGCGATCGGCTCCGGCCGGGCGGCCCACCGCCCCCGAGCAGAACGGTGCAGGACCACGCGAGTGACGTGTCCCCGAAACCGACGGCCTTCCGAGGGCCTGGTTCCGCGCGCTCGCAGACCCCTCCGAAAGGAACTCCATGACCTTCCGTAACGAGACCGCCGCTGCCACCACCACTGCCACCCCGAAGCGCCGCAACCGCGTCCGGATGGCTCTGATGGCCGGGGCGCTCACCGCCCTCCCGGTGGCCGGCCTCGTCACGGCCACCAGCGCCTCCGCCGCGCCGGCTTCGGTCTGGGACAAGGTCGCCGCCTGCGAGGCGACCGGCAACTGGGCCATCAACTCCGGCAACGGCTTCTACGGCGGCCTGCAGTTCACCCAGAGCACCTGGGCGGCCTTCGGTGGCACCTCCTACGCCCCGCAGGCCCACCAGGCCACCAAGGACCAGCAGATCGCCATCGGCGAGAAGGTCCTGGCGGCCCAGGGCCCGGGCGCCTGGCCGATCTGCTCCGTCAAGGCCGGTCTGAGCAAGTAAGGACCGCCCGCACCGAGCGCGCACGCACCGAGGCCGCCGCACCCCGTCCCGGGGCGCGGCGGCCTCGTCGTGTCTCCCGGCAGCCTCACCGCATCACCCGGCAGCCCCGGTGCGTCACCCACGGCCCCGGTCGCGGACCTCACCCGCGCGGACCCGGCCGTGGCGGGAGCGGCAGCGGGACGGCCGGCAGGCCGTCGATGCTGGTGCCGACCAGCGGCTTGCGTTCGCAGTAGGCGCCGAACTCCTCCTCGTCCTTGCGGTCGAAGTACCGGGCGTGCAGGTCGCGGTCGGCCCGGTAGTCCATGAAGGGCACCGCGTACCCGCAGGAGTCACTCACCCGCTCGGCCCGGACGAGCACGATCGCCCGCAGACCGGAGCCGTCGGCGGACGGCTCGAAGCGGCCGAGCAGTTCCGCGAAGCGCGGATCGTCCCGGAAGACCGGCTCACCGCGCCCGTGCACCCGCACCACGGTCGGCGGGCCCTCGAAGGCGCACCACATCAGCGTGATCCGGCCGTTCTCCCGCAGGTGGGCGACGGTCTCGGCCTGCGAGCCGCCGAAGTCCAGGTAGGCGAGGGTGAGTTCGTCGATCACCACGAGCGTCCCGGCGCGGCCCTTGGGTGAGAGGTTCACGTGCCCGTCGGCGGCCAGCGGGGCGGTGGCCACGAAGTAGACCGGCTGGCTCTCGATGAAGGCGCGCAGCCGGCCGTCGATGGATTCGTACTGCTTTCCCATGGGCGTCAGTCTGCCCCCGCCCCGGCCCGCGGGAAAGGACGATCCACCCGCTGGGACGCACCGGTGCCCCGCCCGTACGGCTCGAACGGCCCGGCCGGTACGGAGGGACCGGCCGGCCGGCGGAACGAGGGGCGGGGCACGGGCACGCGGGGCGCCGGCCGGTCAGTGCTTCATGTAGACGCTGTCCATGAACTCGATGATCTGCTGGTCCGTCAGCCGCTGGCCGTCACGGTGGCCCATCGCCAGGTCGGCCTCGCTGATCATGCCCACCAGCCGGTCCCCGTCGATCACCGGGATGCGCCGGATCTGGTGCTGCTCCATCTTGCGCAGCACCGCCTCCATGCTGTCCTCGGCGCGCACGCAGTGCAGGTGGCCGCCGAGTTCCATGGCCGTCATGGTGGCCGGGTCCTTGCCCTCCGCGATACATCGCAGCACGATGTCGCGGTCGGTGATGATGCCCTTGAGCTTCTGGTCGTCGCCGCAGATCGGCAGCGCGCCCACGTTCTTGTCGCGCATCATCCGCGCGGCCTCGGCCAACGTCTGGTGGGCGCCGATGCACTGGGCGCCGGTGTGCATGATGTCTCGGGCAGTGGTCACGGGGACTCCTTCGTCGGTGGTTCCCCCCGCTGGTCCCCCCACGTCCCCCCGGCGGTGCTCCCGGGCTCCCGCCGTCGGAGCGGGAGCGGTGTGACCGCGCCCTCACCATAAGCAGCCCCGCCCCCGCCCGCGACCCCGGCCCGGCCCGGAAGGCCGGGACCGCGGGTGCGGCCGCACAGTGGAGGGCGGAGGCCGCCCGGCCGGGGCAGACTTGGCTGCGGGGCCACCCCGCCGGAGGCCCCGGAGACCGGACACCCGGGAGACCGCCGGACACCCGGGAGACCGGCGGACTCCCCGGAAGCCTCGGACGCCTCGGACACTTCGGAGGCCGACCGTGCCGCAGATGACGGTGGACGGGCGCACCCTCGCCCTCTCCCACCTCGACAAGGTCTACTACCCGCGCACCGGCACCCCCAAGGGCGAGGTGCTGCGCTACTACGCCGCCGTGCACACCGTGCTGCTCCCGCACCTGCGCGACCGCCCGGTCTCCTTCCTGCGCTGCCCGGACGGCGTCGAGGCGGAGGTGTTCGTCGCCAAGAACCCGCCGCCCGGCACCCCGGACTGGGTGCGCACGGTCGAGGTGCCGAGCAACACCGGGGAGCTGCGCCAGGTGGTGCTGGAGGACGGCGCGGCACTGCTGGCGGTCGCCAACCTGGGCTGCCTGGAACTGCACGTCCCGCAGTGGCACGCGGCCGCCCCCGCCCTCGCCGACCGGCTGGTGCTGGACCTCGACCCCGGCGAGGGCGCCGACGTGCTCACCTGCCGCACGGTGGCGCTGCTGCTGCGCGAGCGGCTGGCCGCGGACGGCCTGGCCGCCTGGGTGAAGACCTCCGGATCCAAGGGCCTGCACCTGCTGGTCCCGATCGAGCCCACGCCGAGCGCCCGGGTCTCCGCCTACGCGAAGGCCCTGGCGGCCGCCCTGGAGGCCGAGCACCCGGAGCTGGTGGTGCACACCATGGCCAAGGCCCGCCGCCGGGGCCGGGTACTGGTCGACTGGTCGCAGAACAACGCCAAGAAGACCACCGCCGCGCCGTACACCCTGCGGGCCCGGCCGCGGCCGACCGTCTCCACCCCGCTGGCCTGGGCGGAGTTGGAACGGGCCGCCGACGAGCGGGACCTGGTCTTCACCCTCGCCGAGGTGCCCGACCGGCTGGCGGCGCACGGCGACCTGCTCGCCCCGCTGCTGGAGCGGGAGCGGGCCCGGCCGCTGCCCGGTGCGCCGTCAGCGGGCGGGCCGCGGCCGCCGACCGAGCCGGGCCGGGCCCGCCGGGCTCCGGAACGCGCACGCCAGGTGCTGCACCCGCCCGTCGAGGTGATGCGCCCGGCCGCCGTGACCGCCGTCCCGCCCGCCGACGGCCTGGGCGGCGGGGGCGTGCAGTACGAGCTGAAGCTGGACGGCTTCCGCTGCGTCGCCTTCGCCCGGGGCGGGGAGCCCGCGTACCTCCAGTCCCGCAGCGGGCGCGACCTCGCCCCCGAGTTCCCGCCGATCGCCGCCGCCGTCGCCCGGCTGCCGGAGGGGCTGGTGCTGGACGCCGAGCTGGTCGCCTGGCGCGGCGGCCGGTTCGCCTTCGGCGAGCTGCTGCGCACCCGCCGGGCCCGGGCCGCCGCCCCCGAGGTGGCACTCGGGCTGATCGCCTTCGACCTGCTGGCGCTGCCCGGCCGGGACGTCCGCCGGCTGCCGCTCACCGACCGTCGTCGGCTGCTGCTCGCCGCCCTGGCCGACGTCCCGCCGCCGATCCAGCCGGTCATGGCCACCACAGACCGGGCGGAGGCGCTGGAGTGGATGGAGCGGCTGGCCGACACCGGGGTGGAGGGCCTGGTCTGCAAGGCCGCCGCCGCTCCCTACCGAGCCGGCGGCGCGGGCCGGGTCTGGGTCAAGTACCGGCGCGGCGACACCCTCGACGCCACCGTCCGCGCCGTCACCGGCCCGGCCGCCCACCCCCACGCGCTGGTGCTCCGGCTCGACGACGGCCGGGTGTTCCTGACCACCCCGCGGCTCACCCCGGTCCAGTCCCGCGAGGTCGCCGAGATCGCCCGCCCGCTGCTCGGCCCGCCCGCCACCGACCCCGACCACGGCCAGGTCCACCCGCTGACGTCCCCGCTCCGCGCCGAACTCACCCTCACCGGCCGCCCGCCCGTCGCCACCTTCGTCCGCCTCCGGGGCGACTGACGGCCGGAACCGAACGCCGCCCCGGCCCGCCGTGCGCTCCCCCGCCGACGCCCCGGCCCGGAGCCGGGCGCCGCGTCGGCCCGCCGCTCACCTGCGCCGTTTCGCCGTCGAGTGGGCGAACTCGGTCACGAAGGCGTCGTCGAACAGCGGCAGGTCGCCGGGCTTCCGGCTGGTGACGAGGGGGCCGGGGCCGTCGTGGCAGACGTGGACCGGCTCGTCCACCCAGTGCGCGCCCGCGTTGACCAGGTCGGTGCGCAGGCTCGGCCAGGAGGTGAGGGTGCGGCCGCGGACAGCGTCGGCCTCGATGAGCGTCCAGGCCGCGTGGCAGATCGCCGCGACCGGGCGGCCGGCGGCGCAGCAGGCGTGCACGAAGGCGACCGCCGGGCGGTCCACCCGCAGCCGGTCGGGGTTGGCGACGCCGCCGGGGAGGACCAGCCCGTCGTAGTCCGCCGGGTCGGCGTCGGCGACCACCGCGTCCACGGCGAAGGTGTCGCCCGCGGCGCGGTGGCGGACGGCCTGGACGCGGCCCGGCTCGGTGGAGAGCAGCCGCGGGGTTCCGCCGGACTCGGCGACGGCCTGCCAGGGGTCGGTCAGTTCGACCTGCTCGGCCCCGTACGGCGCGACCAGGAAGGCGATCGTCCGGCCGGTGAGCGTGGTGGACGGCCAGGGCATGGCGGGTCGGCTCAGCGCGGGTGCGGGGCGGTCAGGTCGACGACGGCCGGCGGCGGGGCGGAACTCAGCCTGGCGCGCGGGCAGTCGAGGTGGACGGCGCGGTCGAGGTGGTCGAGCCGGGCGACCAGCCCGGCCGGGACGAGCACCCGGGCACCCGGCACCCAGGGCTGGGCGTCGACCAACAGGTGGTCGCCGGCGTCCTGTTCGACCCGGCCGACCGGGCCGTCGGTGGCGTGCACCTCGTACCCGACCAGGCTGAGGTCGGCGGCGGGATGGGAGCCCGGGCGGTTCTCCCACAGGTCGGTGGTCATCGCCTCATGCCTCCGGACGGTCCCAGGGCCGCCGTTCGCGGCGCTCCCGGTGCTCCCGGGCCTCCGCCGGGTCCACCGCTTCGATGCCGCCGCGGGCCGTGCGACGACGGCGCAGCAGCTCGGACGCGGCGACCGCGGCCGCCACCGTGGCCGCCCAGACGACGCCGAGCGCGACCAGCACCGCGGTGGCCGGGGTCCGTACGCCCACGCCGAGGCAGATCGCCGTCATCACCAGGGCGGTCAGCACCACTCCCGCCGTGAGCCGGCGCCCGACACCGCGGAGCACGCCCCGGACGCGTCCGGGCGGCTTGGCACCCATGGTGCTCAGCTTCCGGTCGAGCCGTGTGTCCTGGCGCAGATCGGACTCGATCTCCTCGAGGAGCCGCCGCTCCCATCCGCTCAACGCGGGTCCGTCCATCTCGGTCACCTCCGACACTTCGGGTGACGTGCTCGCACCCGGGCGGTTGCCCGGTACGGGCTCGCGCTAACCGTTCCGGGCGCCGCCTGTCGCCGCGCCGACGGGCCCGAACGCCCGCGGGCGGGCGAGCAGGCTGTCGTCCAGGACGCCCAACAGGGCGGCGGCGTCGCGGTGGACCTCGGCCGCGCCCGCCGCCCGCAGCTGCGGGCCGGTGTCCCGGCCGGCCGCCAGGGCGACGCAGGGCACTCCGGACCGCCGCGCCGCCCGTACCTCGCGCACGCTCCCGGCCACGGCCACGGCGTGCGAGGGCCTGCCGTCGACCAGGTCCAGCGCGGCCCGCACCGGGTCGCCCCCGGGTTCGGCGACGACCAGCGCCGGAGCGCCGGCCGGCCCGGGGCCGGTCAGCACGACCGTCCATCCCCGGGCGGCGCACTCGCGCAGCAACTCGGCACCGCCGGGCAGCGCGGGCTGCCACCAGTCGGAACCGAAGAGAGCCGCCGAGACCACCGTCATGACCACCGCTTCCGTTCGCGGGCGAGGCACCGAACGCTCCCTTCCAGGTTAGGTCGCTCTCCCGCCGAGCGCCCAGCCCGCGGACGGCGGTGCGCGGGTGCGTGCGTGCGCGGGCCGGGGCGGGGCCCGGAGGCCGGGTGTGCCGGGGCCACGGCGGTCGGTGCTCGACGGCGGCGCCGCAGCCCGGCTCGCACACCGTCGATCCGGCGCGCGGCCCCGGCCCGGCGCCCGGCCGGGGTGGGGCCCGTGGACGCGGCTCGTGGACGCGGTTCGTGGGGGCCGGCAAGGGTTACGGAGAAAATGTGCTGGTCGTACACATCTTCCTGGCCCTAGGGTGGCGCTCCGTCACATCGATCATGTCCATCCGACCCAGTTCAGGAGCCCGTCCCCGATGCCCTCCCCCGCCGTCTACCGCTCGCCGAGAACCAGCGCCGTCGCCGCCACCGTCCTGCTCGCCGTGAGCGGCGCCGAGGCCCTGGCCTCGCTCGGCACCGCCTTCCGCCTGTACGGACAGGTCGGCGACATCGCCGAGGACACCGAGCTGGTCGACCAGTCCTCGTTGATGGACACGGCCCACCTCTACGACTCCATCAGCGTGCTCCAGCTGGTGACGCTGATCGCGACGGCGGCCGCCTTCGTCACCTGGTTCCACCGGGTCCGGGTGAACGCCGAGGCCTTCGACCCGCACGGGCACCGGTTCCGGCGCGGCTGGGCGATCGGCGGCTGGGTCACCCCCGTGGTCGCCCTCTGGTTCCCCCGGCAGATCGCGGGCGACATCTGGCAGGCCAGCACCCGGCCGGACGCCTCCGGGGTGCGCCTGCCGGCCCCGCAGATCCTGATCAACCTCTGGTGGGCCGCCTTCCTGCTGTCCAACGCGCTCGACCGCCTCGGCAGCAGGTTCCTGAACTCGGCGCGGTACCCGGACAGCTACCAGCAGGCCGTCGGCTGGCTGATCGCCGCCGCCGTGACGGAGGTGGCCGGCGCGGTCCTGGCCGTCCTGCTGGTCCGCAGGCTGACCGCCATGCAGGAGGAGCTGTTCGCCGAGGCCGCCGGCCGCGCGTTCGGCGCGCAGGGCACGGCCGTCCGGGGCTGACCCGCCCCGCGGGCCGGGGGCCGCGCCTGCCGGGCGGGCCCCGGGCCCCTCAGCCCGATCGGCCCGATCGATCAGCTCGGCCCGATCGATCAGCTCGGCCCGCTCAGTCCGCGAACGGGTCGGAGGCCAGCCGGGCGTGCAGGTGCTCGTCCACGTAGACGCCCCCGACGTAGCTGTAGGAGCCGCGCAGGGTGCCCTCGTACGGGAAGCCGGCCCTCAGCGCGACCCGGCAGGAGTCCTCGTTGCCGACGGCGTGGTAGAGCTCGATCCTGCGGGCGTCCGCGTGCTCCACCGCCCAGCGGGTGACGGCGGTGGCGGCGCGGGTGGCCAGGCCCCGGCCGCGGGCGGAGGCGAGCAGCCAGTAGCCGACCATCGCCACGCCGTCGTCGCGGTTGGTCCAGCCCAGGTAGGCGTTGCCGGACAGGCGGCCGGTGGCGGCGTCGATCACGGCGAAGGGGGCCGCCGTGCCGTCGGTCCACCCGGAGTCGCAGCGCTCCAGGTAGGCCTCGGCGGCGGCGGAGTCCACCGGACCGGAGGCCTTGAGCGGGGACCAGCGGGCGACCGCCGGATCCGCCGCGGCGGCCACCAGGGCGGGCACGATGCCGCCGGGCACGTCGAGGTCGGGTCCGAACGGGCGCAGCAGGGCGTCGCCGAGGTCGAGGACGGTGCGGTGGAAGACGCGCCGGTCGGTCGTGGGATCACTGATGGTCATCCCGTCTTCCTAGTCCCCCGGCCCCGGGGCCGCCAGCGATTTTCCGGCGCCCGGGCCGCCGCCGACATCAGGCGACCGGCGACCGGCGACCGGCGTGCGTCGGTCACGACGGGCCGCCGGAGACCGCCGGTCGGTGCGCGCGGGGCGTGGTCAGACCCGGGCCAGGTAGCCGTTCTCGACCAGCCAGAGCACGTTCAGCTTCGCCGGGCCGCCGGGCAGCAGGGCGCCGTCGAGCTGGTACTGGAGGCCCCAGCCGGGCTGGTTGAACCAGGGCGCGATCGGCCCGGCGTGCACCGTGAAGGCCTTGACCACCTTGTAGTCGTGGTAGTTGCAGGCGGCCGGCGGGTTGCCGTCCAGGCTCTGCGGCGGGAGCGCGCGGCTGGCGTAGGGCAGGCCCTCGGGGGCGAGGTAGGCGCCGTACTCGCTGCCGTAGCGGTCGATGTTCTGGTTCGGGTGGAGCGTGAGCTCGAACTCGATCGGGCTGCCGTCGGGCAGGGTCACGTAGCCGTCGGCCGGCGGGTATATCCAACCGCCCTTGCCGCCGTTGCCGGCCGGGTCGTAGTACTGGGCCAGGAAGTCCTGCTCGCCGGCGCCGCCGGTGCGCTGGTAGCCGGCGAGCTGGCGGCCGACGGGGCCGGTGCTCGGGAGGTCGGCGGGGCCGAGACGGGCGTCGTCGTGCCGGAAGGCGGCGGAGCACTGGTCGGAGGGGGTCGCCGCGGGGGCCGCGACGGCGGTGGGGGCGCTCAGGGCGGTGAGGGCGGCGGCCGCGGCGAGCGGCGCGACGAGCAGGCGAAGGCGAAGGCGCACGGTGTCTCCGTCGAACGGTCAGCGGTCGAAAGAAGGAGCCACGGAGAGGGCGTTGCGCTCACCCTCCGTGGCTGGTCCGACACCAGAGAATCGGATCAGCTGATCATTCGTCAACATGATCCGAACTTCTGCCCGTTCGACTCCGCGGATTCGACCGAAGCCGGGACGCCGGGACCGCCCGTCCGCGAGGATGAGCGGTCCGGCGCCGCCGGGTCAGCGCCCCGGGGCCACCCGCCCGAGCAGGTAGAGCAGACGGTCGAGGGCGTCCTTGGAGTTCGGCTCGGTCAGGTTGACCATCAGCCGGAACGCCACCTTCAGCAGCGCCGGGTGCCCGAGGCCGGCGGCCCCGGCCGCACCGAGCAGCTTCCGGCGGCCCAGCAGGTCGGCGGCCAGACGGCCGAGCGCGAAGTACCCCGCGTAGGTGGAGCGCAGCGTCTGCGGGTAGGCCCGCAGGGCGAGTTCGCGGCCGCGGTCGGTACGGCGGGCGAGGGCCTGGACGATGGTCTCGGCGGCCATGCGGCCGGACTCCATCGCGTAGGCGATGCCCTCGCCGGTGCCCGGGCTGACCGTGCCGCCCGCGTCCCCGATCAGCAACAGGCCGTCGGCGTAGTGGGGTTGGCGGTTGAGGCCCATCGGCAGGGCGGCGCCGCGGATCGGCTCGGTGACCGCGTCGGGGCTGTAGCCGTACTCCGGGGGCAGTCCGTCGCACCAGCGGCGCAGCAGTTCCCGCCAGTCCACCTCGGTCCTGGCGGTGTCGAGGACCCCGAGGCCGACGTTGGCGGTGCCGTCGCCCATGCCGAACACCCAGGCGTAGCCCGGCAGCAGGCGCCGGGCCGGGTCGCCGGGGTCGCGCAGGTCGAGCCAGGCCTCCAGGTAGCGGTCCTCGTGCCGGGGGGTGGTGAAGTACGTCCGGTAGGCGACACCCATCGCGCGGTCGGTGCGGCGGTACCGCCGCATCGCGACCGACAGCCGGGTGGAGTTGCCGTCGGCGGCGACCACCACCGGGGCCCGGTGGACCACCGGCCTGCGCTCCTCGCCCAGCCTGGCGGTGACGCCGGTGATCCGGCCGGTCCGCTCGTCCAGCAACGGGCCCGTCACATTGGCGCGTTCGATCACCCTGGCGCCGGCCGAGGCGGCCTTGCGGGCGAGCAGTTCGTCGAAGTCCGCGCGGCGCCGGACCAGTCCGTACCCGGGGTAGGCGGAGAGCTCGGGCCAGTCGAACTCGATCGAACGGCGCCCGGCGATCAGCCGCAGGCCCCGGTTGTGCAGCCAGCCGGCCTCCTCGGAGACGTCGATGCCGAGGTCGGTCAACTGCTTGACGGCGCGCGGGGTGAGGCCGTCCCCGCAGACCTTCTCGCGCGGGAAGGCGGACTTCTCCAGCAGCAGGACGTCCAGTCCGGTCCTGGCGAGGTGGGCGGCGGCGGTGGAGCCGGCCGGTCCGGCGCCGACCACGATGACGTCGGCGCTCTCCCCGGCCTGGGCGGCCTCCTCGCCCCTGACGGTCTCCTCGGGCCGGACGGTCTGCTCTGGGCCGGGCATCGCACTCTCCCACGGGTCGCATCGGCTGTGCACGCAGCGGAATCATCGGACTGGTCGGTTCCGGACGGACGATAGAGAACACCGGTGCCCGCCCGCCGCCCCGACACGCAGGCCGCCGCCCCGGACCGGCCAATATCGGCCACCCCGGCCGTCCGGGTTCACCCTCGGGACCCGGGCCCGGAATTGACCGCGCGGCCGGGAGCGGCACCGGCCGGGCCCGACGGGGGCCGACGCACCCGCCGCGATCCCGGACGGCGGTACGGGCGGCGGCACGGGCGCCCCGCTCCGGGCCGGCACCGGCGCCGCGCGGGCTGCCGGGCGGCGCACCACGGCCCAGCCGCGGCGCCACCGAGCCCCTGGCCCCGCGACCACGACGGGGCCAGGGGCTCCCCCTCGTTCCACGCCGGGCGGTCCGCCGAAGGTTCACCGGCGGGGCTTCACCGCCGAGGGTTCACCGGCGGGGGTTCATCGGGAGAACGCGGCGGAATCGACGAGGACCCCGGCCACGGGGGCGGACCGGGGCCCTCATCCGTCTCCACGGCCGTCGCCTCCCCCGGGGTTCACCACCGGGGGGACCATCCGGATTCCCCGCCGGGGCCACCGCCCCGGCCCGGCCCCGGGAACGACGGAAACCCCTGGCCGCACGGGGGAGCGGGCCAGGGGCTTCCATCGGGGACTACGGGCGGCGGCGCCTCACGGGTTCAACGCGAGCACCACGTACCCCGCCAGCACCGCCAGGTGCACCGCGCCCTGCAGCGGGGTGGCCCGGCGCGGGATGACCGTGAGGGTGAGCAGCACGATCGTCAGGGTGAGCAGCACCATGTGCGCCGGGTCGAGGCCGAGGACGAGCGGGCCGGAGAGCCAGCTGGAGGCGATCGCGACCGCCGGGATGGTCAGGCCGATGCTGGCGAGCGCCGAGCCGAGGGCGAGGTTGAGGCTGGTCTGCACCCGGTTGCGGATGGCGGAACGCAGCGCCGCGATGGTCTCCGGCAGCAGCACCATCATGGCGATCACCACGCCGACCACGGCGTGCGGGAGCCCGGCGTCGTCCACCGCCTTCTCGATGGTCGGCGACACGCCCTTGGCCAGGCCCACCACCGCCACCAGGGCGACGGCGAGCAGCAGCAGGCTGATTCCGGCGGCCCGCAGGGTGGGCGGGGAGGCGTGCTCCTCCTCGTCCAGCACCCGGCCCTCGGGGGTGACGGGCAGGAAGTAGTCCCGGTGCCGGACGGTCTGGGTGGCCACGAACAGCCCGTAGACCACCAGCGAGGCGATGGCGGCGAAGGTCAGCTGGGTGGTCGAGAACTGCGGGCCGGGCGAGCTGGTGGTGAAGGTCGGCAGGACGAGGCTGAGGGTCGCGAGGGTGGCGATGCAGGCGAGCGCGGCGCCGGTGCCCTCGGCGTTGAAGACGGCGGTCCGGTACTTGACCGCGGCGACCAGGATGGACAGTCCGAGGATTCCGTTGCAGGTGATCATCACGGCGGCGAAGACGGTGTCGCGGGCCAGGGTGGAGGACTTGTCCCCGCCGTCGGCCATCAGCGTCACGATCAGCGCGACCTCGATCACGGTCACCGCCACGGCGAGGACCAGTGATCCGAAGGGCTCCCCCGACCAGTGCGCGATGACCTCGGCGTGGTGCACGGCGGACAGGACGGCGCCCACCAGGAAGCAGGCGACCACCGCCACCACCCAGCCGGGCAGATCCTTGTGCCAGGTCAGGGCGAGGACGAGGAACGACACCACCGGTACGACGACGGTCCATTGCGTGGCAGTGGCTCGGAGCTTCGTGATCATGCCGCCGAGGATCCCAGACCGGAGGCCCGTCACCCGGGTGCCCGCGCCGGGATTCGTAGGGATGTGGCATAACTCATCCCATTTCGACAGTCACTCACCGTAGCCACGAGGGCACTGAAGCGCTTTGTCGACATGTTGCCGAAGCTGCTCCGGGACTCGAACCGATCATCCGTCGGGGCGGAAGTTGTCCGTGCGCTGAACGGACGCCGAATGGTTGCAGGATGTAGTTGAACCGTCACCATGAGTGTGACGCAACGCACACACCTGGCGTCCACGTTGTGTGCAAGACTCATCTCAAGGAGTGAGATTCCCTTACTTTCCAAGGAGGTTCGCATCATGCGCGCTCGGATTGCAGCTGTGGCGGTGGCGGCGGTAGGGATCGCGGGTCTGACGGCGGCTCCGGCCATAGCCGCCACCGCGACGTCCGGGACGGACGCGGCGGTCTGCGCCACGGTGCTCAACCAGCCCTGCATCTCGCACCAGGCCGACGGCCGGGGCATCGTGGGCGTGGCCCAGGTCAGCGCCGACCCGGGCCAGTTGACGATGGTCCGGGTCGAGGTCCGGACCCAGGCCGCCTGGGGCAGCCCCTGGGAGGCGGTCGCCACCGCGACCACCGTCCGGTTCGGCTCCGCCACGGCGACCACCCCGCGGGTGACCGCGACCGCCCCCCGGATGATCTGCGCGACGGCCGGCCCGGCGCTGGACGTCACCAAGCAGGTCACCACCTGTACCAACCCGTTCTGACCGCACAGCCGCCGAGGCAGCGCCCCCGCCACCCCCACACCGTCCGTACGACCGGGCAGCCGTCCGGACGGTCCGGGGGCGGGGCGCGGAAGCGGCAGTCGGCACGGAGCGCCGGGGCCGGCCGCCGGGACATCCAGTCCCGACGGCCGGCCCCGGCCGTTCACCGGTCGGGCCCGAGCGTTCACCGCACGGATCCGACCGGTCCCACCAGGCAGAAGAGGCGGGAGGCGGAAGATCACCCGGGACCGGACCCGGGTGGACCTGGGGCACCCCTTCACGGCAAACTGGTCTAGACCTCGGAGGTCTAGACCTCAGCCTCGCCTCAGAACGGTGGACCCAGTATGGAAATCGTGATCGTCCCTGACGCCCGTGCGGCCGGCGAACTCATCGCCGCGGCGATCACCGATCTGCTGACCGACAAGCCCGACGCCCTGCTCGGCGTGGCGACCGGCTCGACCCCGCTGCCGATCTACCAGGCCCTGAGCGAGCGGGTCCGCGACGGCCGGCTGAACGCCGCCGAGGCCCGGATCTGTCAGCTGGACGAGTACGTCGGCCTGCCCGCCGGCCACCCGGAGTCCTACCGCTCGGTGGTGCTGCGCGAGGTCGTGGAGCCGCTCGGCCTGACCGAGGACTCCTTCCTCGGCCCGGACGGCAACGCCTCCGACATCGCCGCCGCGGCCGTCGCCTACGACCGCGCGCTGGCCGAGGCCGGCGGCGTCGACCTCCAGCTGCTCGGCATCGGCACGGACGGCCACATCGGCTTCAACGAGCCCTGCTCCTCGCTGTCCTCCCGGACCCGGATCAAGACCCTGACCCGGCAGACCCGCGAGGACAACGCCCGCTTCTTCGACAGCATCGACCAGGTCCCGCACCACGTCATCACCCAGGGCATCGGCACCATCCTGGAGGCCCGCCACCTGGTCCTGCTGGCCACCGGCGAGGCCAAGGCCGAGGCCGTCGCGCTCGCCGTCGAGGGCCCGCTGTCCGCGGTCGTCCCCGCCTCCGCGCTCCAGCTGCACCCGCACGCCACCGTGGTGGTGGACGAGGCGGCCGCCTCGCGCCTCAAGCTCGCCGACTACTTCCGCGACACCTACGCGGCCAAGCCGGCCTGGCAGAAGCTCTGAGCGTTCCGACGCCGTGACGGCCGGGGCGCCGGCCACCGAATCCCCTCGGTGGCCGGCGCCCCGGCCGTTTCGCGTCGCCGCGCGCTGTTTCGCGTCGCCGTTCGTCCGCCCGGCGCGGACCCGGTGCGGACCTGGTGCGGACCTGGTGCGGAGCCGGCGCGGACCCGGCGCGGACCTGGTGCGGACCCGCTTCAGCGCTTGCGCAGCCAGTCGGCGAAGGCCGCCAGGGCCGGGCCCGGGTCGCGGCGGCCGAGGCCGAGCCGGAAGCGGTCCGCCGGGGACGGGGTCAGCTCCGAGCGGAAGACGTCGCCGGGCAGCAGCAGCACGCCCGCCTCCTGGACCAGCCCGGCGCAGAACTCCGCCACGCCCTCCGGTCCCAGGTACCGCGGGTAGGCGGCGCAGCCGCCGTCCGGCGCGCGCCACTCGAAGAGGTCGGCGAACTCCGCGAAGAAGGCGTCGAACAACGGCAGGTTCTCGGCGATGATCGCGCGGTTGCGCTCCAGGATCCGCTCCCGGGCGGTGACGGCGATCCGGGCCAGGACCTCGCTCGGCGCCGAGTTGCAGATCGTGGTGTAGTGCTTGGCCCGCTCCAGGCGCGAACGCAGCTCCTTGTCCCGGCAGGCGATCCAGCCGATCCGCAGGCCGGCCAGGCCGAGCGACTTGGAGACGACGTTGAGCGACAGGGCCCGCTCGGAGAGGTCGGCGGCCTGCGGCAGGGTGCGGGCCCGGTCGAGCTCCAGGCCCCGGTAGACCTCGTCCGAGAACAGCCGGATGCCGCGCTCGTCGCAGAGCTCGACCAGCCGGACGAAGTCGGCGGCGTCGATCACCTTGCCGGTCGGGTTGTTCGGGAAGTTGACCGACAGCACCTTGGTGTTCGGCCGCAGCGCCGCCTCGACCGCGTCCAGGTCCAGCGCCCAGTCCCGCCCGGGGTCCAGCGCGACGCCGGTGACCTCGCAGAGCGAGAGCGGAATGGTCTCGGCGGACTGGTAGCCGGGGGTGAGCACCACCGCGTGGTCGCCCGGTTCGAGCAGCACCTGCATGGCGAGGTTGATCCCCTCCTGGGCGCCGCCGAAGCAGATCACGTCGTCCTCGCCGACCCGCTCGTACATCCCGGCGACGGCGCGGCGCAGCCCCGGGTCGCCGAAGGTCTCGGTGTAGCCGAGGGCCAGGGTGTCCCAGGCCTCGCGGTCCTCGGGGCCGGCCAGGGCGAGCAGTTCGGCCATCGTCATGGTCTGCGCGTCGGAGGCGGCGAGGTGGTGGCGGGCGGTGAACTCCCAACGCGAGAAGTGGGTTTCGAGCCGGAAGTCGGGGAGGCTGGTCACTGGTGGTACTCCTTGCTGGGGCCCGCCGGGTGGTGCTTGAGCTCGGCGAGCAGGCTGTAGGCGGTGGAACGGGAGATCCGCAGCGCGGTGGCGACGGCGGGGACGGCGCGCCGGACGGCGAACACCCCGGCCCGGTCGAGTTCACCCAGGACGGCGAGCCGGTCCTCGCGGGTGAAGCGCTCCAGCGGGCGACCCCGGTCGCGGACGTGGCCGCCGACCACGTCGTTGATCCGCTCCGACCAGTCGCGCTCGAAGAGCGGTTCGGGGCGCGGGGCAGTGGGGGCGGCGAAGCCGGCCAGCAGGGCGGCGGCCTGCTCCAGCGGGCCCCGGTCGAGGTTGACGCAGAGCACCGCCGCGGGCCGTCCGGCGTCGTCGCGCAGCACGGCGCTGACGGAGGAGAGCTTCCGCCCGTCGGGCAGCAGTTTCTCGTACGGGCCGTAGACGTCGGGGGCGGCGGGGTCGATCCCGTCGAGTTCGCCGAGCAGCGACGGGTCCCCGGGGGCACGGGGGGTCATCGGGTTCCAGATGGCGAGGACCCGGTCGGTGGCGGGGTCGTGCAGCACCACCTCGGCGTAGGGGCCGAGCAACAGGGCCACCGCGCGGCACACCGGTGACCAGGTCCGCACCCGCGGGTCGGGGTTCTCCTCAGGCATGACTGGACTGTACGTCCAAATCGGACGCTTCGTCCAGCGCTTTCACGCGCCGGGCCCCGCCGAAGGGTTTCGGCGGGGCCCGGCGTGACGGCCCGCGGGCGGGGCGGGCGCTACTTGCAGGTGATCAGCAGCCCGAGCAGCGCGGAGCAGCTGCGGGTGGCCCGGCTGGTGGCGGGCGACGGGTCGGCGGGCACCCCGGCGGTGCGGGCCACGGTGACGTCCCAGCTGCGGAGCAGCGTGAACAGGCCGACCCCGATCGAGAAGTGCCGGGTGGTGCTCGCCCCCTTGGCCAGCGGCGCGGTCAGCGTGCAGCCGAGCTTCCCGGCGGCGACGGCGCAGTCCCCGGAGGTCGTGGTCAGCCCGGCGGGCAGGTCGGCGGTGACGGTGGCCGAGGTCAGCGGGTCGGGGCCCTGGCCGGTGAGGGTGACGGTGTAGTCGACCCGGCTGGAGAGCAGCCCGTTCACCGGGGTCGCGGTGAGCGCGACGCCCAGGTGGGCGGCGGGGGCGGTGTAGGTGAAGCGGTCGGCGGCGACGGCCGCGCTGGTGCCGCCGGGCGCGGTGACCCGCACGTCCACCGGGCCGGTGACGGTGGTGGCGGGGGCGGTCGCGGTGCAGCCGGCCTTGCCGCAGCTGAACGAGGCGGCGGCGCCGGCCGCGCCGAAGGTCACGCCGGTGGCTCCGGCCAGGTCGGTGCCGGTGATGGTGACGGTGGTGCCGCCGACCCCGGAGCCGCCGTTCGGGCTGATCGCGGTCACCTCCGGCACCGGCAGCGGGAAGTTCACCACGTCGACGGCGTTGCCGGTGAAGTCGGCGAGGTAGCCGTGCCGCCCGTCGGCGGCCACGGCCAGGCTGTACGGGGCGGCACCGACCGGGACGGTCGCGGTGACCGTCCGGCTCGCGGTGTCCACCACGCTCAGGGTGCTGTCGGCGTAGTTGGAGACGTAGGCGGCCGCGCCGTCCGGGGAGAGCGCCACGGCGTAGGGGCCGGAGCCGACCGCGACGGTGCCGAGGACGGTACCGGCCGCGGTGTCGATCACGGCGGCGGTGGCGTCGTCGCCGTCGGCGGCCCAGAGCCGGGTGCCGTCCGGGGAGAGCGCGAGGCCGAAGGCGCTGTGGCCGACGGGGACGGTACCGCTCACCGCGCCGGTCGTGGTGTCGACCACGGTGACCGCCTTCGCCCCGGAGGCGGCGACGTACAGCCGGGCGCCGTCCGCGGAGACGGCCAGACCGTGCGGTTCGGCGCCGACCGGGACGGTGGCGGTCACGGTGCCGGACGAAGTGTCCAGCACGCTCACGGTGGCGGCGCCCGCGTTGCTCACGTAGGCGCGCGAGCCGTCCGGCGAGAGGGCCAGGCCCCAGGGCTGGGCGCCGACCGGGACGGTCGCGGTGACGGCGCCGGTGGCGGTGTCCACGACGCTGACGGTGTTGTCCAGGTGGTGCGTCAGGTAGGCCCGGTGGCCGTCGGGGGACACGGCCACCGCGTAGGAGCCGCTCCCGGCGGTGAAGGTGCCCGAGACGGTGTTGCTCGCGGTGTCCAGCACGCTGACGGCGCCGCTGCTCTGGCTGGTCACGTAGGCGTGGGCGCCGTCCGGCGTCAGCGCGACGCCCGCCGGGTACGGCGCCACCGCGACGTGCGCGGCGACGGTCGGCGGCGGCGTGACGGCCTCGGCCGTCGCGGGCAGCGACAACAGTGCGGCCGTGGTCGCGGTTATCGCGGCCACGGCCGTCCTGGTGCGGCGGGGTGTGCGGGGTGTTCTCACGGGGTCCTCCGGCTGCTCGGCGGTACGGACGGTGTGGGTGTGGTGGTGTTCGGAGCCGGGGGAAGCGTAGAAGCCGCCATGACATTGCGTCAGGGAGTGACTACAAATGTCGCCAACTGTTCGAATTCGATCGCCATCACCCCTCCGACCCGCGTGACCAGGGTCTCGGTCGACGTCGTGCAGCAAATTGGAGTTGCAGAGTCGCATTCGATAGCGTTTCGAACGTGAGGCTGACCAAGAGCACCGACATCGCCCTGCGGATCGCCATGCGACTGGCCGTCCTGGGCGAGGGCGACAACCCGACCACCCGCGAGGTGGCCGAGTCGGTCGGCGTGCCGTACACCCACGCGGCGAAGGTGGTCAGCCGGCTGCAGCACCTGGGGGTGGTGGAGGCCCGGCGCGGTCGCGGCGGCGGACTGATGCTCACCTTCGCCGGGCGGACCGGCTCGCTCGGACTGCTGCTGCGGGAGCTGGAGGGGGGCGGCGACGTGGTCGGCTGCGAGGACGACCCGCCGTGTCCGCTGCGGGCCGCGTGCCGGCTGCGCGGCGCGCTGCGGGCCGCGCAGGAGGCCTTCTTCGCCGCGCTCGACCACCTCTGCGTCGACGACCTGGTGGCCTCCCCCACCGGTCCGGTGCTGCTCAGCCTGACCGCCCGACCCGCCGACACCGCCGGACCCACCGGCTGATCGGCCCACCCGGGGCCGCACACCCCTTTGCGGCCTTTAATGCGAATCTCAGATACCACTTAGGAGCCGACTGATGCTGTCCGCGAAGTCCGCCGAGGTCATCGAGGCCACCCTGCCCGTCGTGGGCGCCGCCATCGGTGACATCACCCCGCGCTTCTACGACCGGCTGTTCGCCGCGCACCCCGAGCTGCTGCGCGACCTCTTCAACCGGGGCAACCAGGCCAACGGCAGCCAGCGCGAGGCCCTGGCCGGCTCGATAGCCGCCTTCGCCACCGCGCTGATCGCCCACCCGGACCAGCGGCCGGACGCGATGCTCGCCCGCATCGCCCACAAGCACGTCTCCGTCGGCATCACCGACGACCAGTACAAGATCGTCCACGAGCACCTGTTCGCCGCCATCGTGGAGGTGCTCGGCGAGGCCGTCACCCCCGAGGTCGCCGCCGCCTGGGACGAGGTCTACTGGCTGATGGCGAACGCCCTGATCGCCATCGAGGGCCGGCTGCGCGCCGAGGTCGCCGCCGGCGGCGACCCGAGCGACCTGTGGCGCAGCTACACCGTGGTCGCCCGCGTCCAGGAGACCGAGGCCGTCACCACCTACCTGGTCCGCCCGGCCGACGGCCTCCCCGTGCCGGCCTTCCGCCCCGGCCAGTACGTCTCGGTCCGCACCGAACTCGCCGACGGCGCCCACCAGATCCGCCAGTACAGCCTCTCCGGCGGCGCCGACGGCGCTCTGCGCTTCAGCGTCAAGCGCGAGGACGGCGGCGAGGTCTCCGGCCACCTGCACGACCACCTGAGGGCCGGCGACACCATCGAACTGGCACCCCCGCTGGGCGACATCGCCCTCGCCGACGGCCACGGCCCGGTGCTGCTCGCCTCCGCCGGCATCGGCAACACCCCGATGACCGCCATGCTCGACCACCTGGCCGCCACCGGCTCCACCCGGCGGATCGTCTCCGTGCACGGCGACCGCGACCAGCTGAGCCACGCCTTCCGGGCCGAGCTGGCGCAGCACACCGCCGACCTGCCCAACGCCACCTCGCACGTCTTCTACGAGCGGCCGCTCGGCGAGTGGCCGGCCGAGCGCACCGGGCTGGTGGACCTCTCCACCGTCGAGGTCCCGGCCGGCACCACCGCCTACCTCTGCGGCCCGATCCCCTTCCTGCGCGCCGTCCGCGAGCAGCTGCTGACCGCGGGCGTCCCGGCGGCGGACATCCACTACGAGGTGTTCGGCCCGGACCTCTGGCTCGGCGCCTGAACCGCGCCCTCCGGGCCTGACGGCCCCTGAGGCTCCGGCGGTCCCTGAGGCCCCGGCGGTCCCCGGGATCCCCGAGGTCCCACCACGGCACCGGTCCGCTCGGTACGATCACGAGCGGCCCGGTGCCGTTGGCGCAGAGGGTCCCGGCAGGAGGGAGCCCGGATGCGGGTCGCGCTGTTCGCCACCTGCGTCAACGACGCGCTGTTCCCCGCCACCGCGGTGGCCACCGTCCGGCTGCTGGAGCGGCTCGGCGTGACGGTGGACTTCCCCGCCGGGCAGACCTGTTGCGGGCAACCGCAGTACAACACCGGCTACCGCAGGGGCTGCGAGCCACTGGTCCGGCGCACGGCGCGGGCCTTCGCCGGGTACGACCACGTGGTGACGCCCTCGGGGTCCTGCGTGGCCATGGTCCGGGACAACTACCCCCGGATCGGCGCCCGGGCCGCCGCCGAGGGCCGCGGCACCGAACTCGCCGACCTGGCCACCGGCCTGGCGCCACGGGTCCTCGAACTGACCGAGTTCCTGACCGACGTGCTCGGGGTCGAGGACGTCGGCGCGCACTTCCCGCACACCGTCACCTACCACCCGTCCTGCCACGGACTGCGCCTGCTCGGCCTCGGCGAGCGCCCGCGCCGGCTGCTGAACGCCGTCCGGGGCCTGGAACTGGTCGAACTGCCCGGGGCCGAGGAGTGCTGCGGCTTCGGCGGCACCTTCGCGGTCAAGAACGCCGCGGTCTCGGCGGCGATGGCCGAGGACAAGATCGCCAACGCGCTCGGCACCGGCGCCCGCGTGCTGTGCGGCGCCGACAACTCCTGCCTGCTGCACCTCGGCGCCACCCTGCGCCGCACGGGCGCCCCACTGCGGCCGGTGCACCTGGCGGAGATCCTGGCCGGCACCGAGGAGCACCCGTGGAGCCCGTCGTGAACAGCGCTTTCCTCGGCATGCCCGCCTTCCCCCGGGCCGCCGCCGGAGCCGTACGGAACGAGCGGCTGCGCGCCAACCTGCGGCACGCCACCCACACCATCCGCGACAAGCGGGCCAAGGCCGTCGCCGAACTCGCCGACTGGACGGAGCTGCGCGCCGCCGGAAAGGCGATCAAGGACCACACGCTGCGCCACCTCGACCACTACCTCGCACAGTTGGAGGAGTCCGTCACCGCGGCCGGCGGCACCGTGCACTGGGCCGCCGACGCCGAGGAGGCCAACCGGACCGTCGCCGGGCTGGTCAGGGCCGCCGGGGCCGGCGGCCCGGAGAAGCCCGAGGTGGTCAAGGTCAAGTCGATGGCCACCCAGGAGATCGAGCTCAACGAGGCGCTGGCCGCCGAGGGCATCACCGTCTACGAGACCGATCTCGCCGAGCTGATCGTGCAGTTGGGCGACGACCGGCCCTCGCACATCCTGGTGCCGGCGATCCACCGCAACCGGGCCGAGATCCGGGAGATCTTCGCCGACCGGATGGCCTCCTGGGGCCGCCCGGCGCCCGAGGGCCTCACCGACTCCCCCGCCGAACTCGCCGAGGCCGCCCGGCTGCACCTGCGGGAGAAGTTCCTGCGCGCCGAAGTCGCCGTCTCCGGCGCCAACTTCATGGTCGCCGAGACCGGCACCCTGGTGGTGGTCGAGTCCGAGGGCAACGGCCGGATGTGCCTCACCCTGCCGCACACCCTGATCTCGGTGGTCGGGATCGAGAAGGTCGTACCGACCTGGCGGGACCTGGAGGTCTTCCTCCAGCTGCTCCCGCGCTCCTCCACCGCCGAACGGATGAACCCGTACACCTCGCTCTGGACCGGGACGACACCGGGCGACGGCCCGTCCGAGTTCCACCTGGTGCTGCTCGACAACGGCCGCACCGCCGCGCTCGCCGACCAGGTCGGCCGCCAGGCGCTGCGCTGCATCCGCTGCTCGGCCTGCCTCAACGTCTGCCCGGTGTACGAACGGGCCGGCGGCCACGCCTACGGATCGGTCTACCCGGGGCCGATCGGCGCCATCCTGACGCCCCAACTACGTGGTGTGGAAAGCCCGGTGGACGCCTCGCTGCCGTACGCCTCCTCGCTCTGCGGGGCCTGCTACGAAGTCTGCCCGGTGGCCATCGACATCCCCGAGGTGCTGGTGCACCTGCGCGAGCGGGTCGCCGAGCAGGGCGGCCACCCGATGGAACGGGCCGCGATGGCCGCCGCCGGGTTCGTCCTGGACCACCCGGCGGCGCTCGCCGCCGCCGAGCGGCTGGCCGGCCGCACCCGGCGGCTGCACCCTCGCCGGCTGCCCGGGCCGGGGCGGGCCTGGACCGACACCCGGGACCTGCCCGAGGTGCCCGCCGAACCGTTCCGCGACTGGTGGCGGAGGAACCGCACATGACCACGCCCGATCCCGCCCGACCCCACCGCCCCGGCAGCTCCAGGGAGTTGATCCTCGGCCGGATCCGGGCCGCACTCGGCGACACCGTCGAGCCGGCCGGACAGCCGCTTCCCCGCGACTACCTGACGGCGCACGTGCCGACCGACGACCCGGCGGCCCTGCTCGACCTGCTGCACCGCAACCTGGCCGACTACCGGGCCCTGGTGCACCGCTGCCGAGAGGACGAACTGCCGCACCGGATCGCCGGGTTGCTGGCCGAGCGGGGCAGCCGGACGGTCGCGGTGCCGGCCGGGCTGCCATCCGGCTGGCTCGCCGACGCCGAAGCCGAGGGGGTCGAACTCCTCCCGGACGACGGGGCGCTGACCGCCGCCCGGCTGGACGCCGTGGACAGCGTGGTGACCGGCTGCGCGCTGGCCGTCGCCGAGACCGGGACGATCGTGCTGGACGCCGGCCCGGGCCAGGGCCGACGCCTGCTCTCGCTCGTCCCCGACCACCACGTCTGCGTGGTGCGGGCGCCGGAGCAGATCGTCGCCTCGGTGCCGCTCGCGCTGCCGCGGCTCGATCCGGTACGGCCGCAGACCTGGATCTCGGGACCGTCCGCCACCAGCGACATCGAGCTGGACCGGGTGGAGGGCGTGCACGGGCCGCGCACCCTGGAGGTGCTGCTGGTCACGGCGGCGACGGACGGGAACGGCGTCGCTGCGGCCCGAGCCGTCACGCCGGCCTGAGCTGTCACCCCGGCCCGAGCCGTCACTACGGCCTGAGCTCCAGGGTGCAGCACTTCGCCCCGCCGCCGCCCTTCAGCAGCTCCGACACGTCCACCGGGACCGGCTGGTAGCCGTGCTCCGCCAGCCGGCCGGCCAGGTTCTTGGCGGCCTCCGGCAGCAGCACCCGGCGGCCGTCCGACACCGCGTTGAGCCCGAACACCTCGGCGTCGGCCCGGTCCGCGAGGATCGCGTCCGGGTAGAGCGCCCGCAGCACCGAACGGCTGTCGGCGTCGAAGGCCTCCGGGTAGTACATGACGTGGTCGTCGGCGAGAACCGCCAGCGCGGTGTCCAGGTGGTAGAAGCGGGGGTCGACCAGGGTCAGGCTGACCACCGGGACGCCGAACAGTTCCCCGGCCTCGGCGTGCGCGGCGCGCGAGGTGCGGAAGCCCGTCCCGGCGAGCAGCCGGCGGCCCACCACCAGGTGGTCGCCCTCGCCCTCGTTGACGTGCCAGGCCCGGCGCACCTCGCGGTAGCCGTGCTCGCGGAACCAGGCCTGGTAGGCCTCCGACTCGCCGGCCCGCTCCGGGTGCCGGAAGGTGGCCACCAGGGCCCGGCCGTCCAGCACGGTGGCGCCGTTCGCGGCGTACACCATGTCGGGCAGGCCGGGCACCGGGTCGATCAGCTCGACGGTGTGGCCGAGCCGGCGGTACGTCCAGTAGAGCCGCTCCCACTGGCGCAGTGCGAGCGCGGTGTCGGTGGGCTGGGTGGGGTCCATCCACGGGTTGATCGCGTAGTCCACGGTGAAGTGCGTCGGCCGACACATCAGGTAGCGCCGCGGCCGGGCGTGGCGCTCCGGGGTCTGTGTGCGCATGGCTCAACCGTCCTTGGATCGCGGGGAATTCGCCGCACGGAGTTCGGGGTCCGCGGGGCCCGGACACCTTCGTTCCCAAGGCGGCTGCCCCGGCGGACCCATTCGTACACCCGGGCGGACGCTCCAGGCGGTCGCACACCCCCGCGCACCCGGCGCAGGCACCGGCGCACCGGCCCGCCGGACGGACGCGGAAGCCCCGGGTGCCGTCACCGTCGGCGGACGGCCGCCGCTACCAGCGGACCGCGGCGAAGTCCACGGGCCTCGGCCGCAGCTCCCGGCACCGCTCGGCCAGCGCCCGCAGCCGGCGGTCCGCCTCCTCCGCGGGCATCCGCCGCCGGTCGCCGTGGCCCGGCAGCAGCCACTCGAAGCGCAGCACGCCGACGGCGCGCCGCAGCGAGGCGGCGAGCTCCTCGATCGAGTACCAGGTCACCGACTCCGCCACCTCGATGTCACCGGCGCCGCGGGACCAGTACAGGCTGTCGCCGCTGAAGCAGTACCGCTCGTCCGCCAGAAGGACCACGCTGCCCCGGGTGTGGCCCGGGAACGGGTGGGCGACCAGGCCGGGCGACACCTCCGTCGGCGCGGTGCCGCGCAGCACCCGGTCGGCGTCGGGGGCGGCCGACAGGTCCCCCTCGTGGATCCAGAGCCGGGCGCCCAACCGGTCGGCGTACGCCCGGCCGTGCGCGGCGTGGTCGCCGTGGGTGAGCAGGACGTCGGTGACCGGGCCGAGCGCGGTGTACCGGGCGGCGAGGGCCTCGCTGTAGCGCGGCGTGTCCACCATCACCCACCCGGTCGGCCGGCGGCAGAGGTAGGAGTTGGCGCCCGCGGTGCGGCGGGAGTTGTGGCCGAGCAGCAGCAGGCCGTCGTCGAGAGCCAGCGGGAACGGGTCCCCGGCCGGGTCCAGCGGCCCGGTGCCGGGCCGGACGGAACGGGTCGGACAGGCGTGGGCGGCCGCGAGCAGCTGTCGTCGCTCCGCCGCGTCGCGCGGCTGGCGGACCAGCACGGAGCGGCCCTCCAGCTCGCGGACCAGGCCGGGCGCGAGCTGTCGGGCGACGTCGCAGTTGGTGCACCGGTCGTCGATGGACCAGTTCTCGGGACGGTCGGGACGCAGGTCGGTGGTCATGGCGCACTACCCCCAGGAGGACGGCGGCCGGACCGGCCGCTCCCTTCGAGCATCCGCCGGTGGGGCCGGAAAGCGGAAGGGGGTGCCGATCTTGTGCTTTCCGGGCACCGGCTCTCTGCGGCGCCGCGGGTCCCCGTGGACGTCCGCGGACGTCCGTGGACATCCGCCGCCCGGACGGGCCCACGGGGCCGACCGGGCCGACGGAGACCACGTGGTCCATCTCACGTGCCGCGAGGGTCACCTACGGTGGCGTAGGTCACTTGATTGGGTGAACTATCTCTTTCATGCCGAATCTCCAGGAGACCCTTGACCTCGATTCGTATGCCGCCCTCGGGGACAGCTTCACCGAGGGTCTGAACGACCCCGGCGTCGATGGCAGGTTCGCCGGCTGGGCCGACCGCCTCGCCGGGATCCTCGCCGACGGACGCCCGCCGGGCGGCTTCCGCTACGCCAACCTCGCGGTGCGCGGCCGGCTGCTGGACCAGATCGCCGCCGAGCAGGTGCCGCAGGTCCGGCGCCTCCAGCCCGACCTGGTCACCTTCTGCGCGGGCGGCAACGACATCCTCCGGCCGGGCGCCGACCCGGACGAGGTGGCCGAGCGCTTCGAGGCCGCCGTCGTACAACTCGCCGAGAACGCGGGGACGGTGCTGATCTGCACCGGCTTCGACACCAAGGACGTGCCGCTGCTGAAGCACCTGCGCGGCAAGATCGCCACCTACAACGGGCACATGCGCGCCGTCGCCGACCGCAACGGCTGCAAGGTCGCCGACCTGTGGTCGCTGCGCGCCGTACAGGACCGCCGCGCGTGGAGCGAGGACCGCCTGCACCTGTCCCCCGAGGGACACCAGCGGGTCGCCCTGCTGGCCGCCCGCTCGCTGGGCCTGCGCACCGAGCAGGACCCGGAGGCCCCGTGGCCGGACACCCCCGTGCTCACCCCCGCCGACCAGCGGCGGGAGAACATCCAGTGGGCCCGCGAACACCTGCTGCCCTGGGTCGGCCGGCGCCTGCGCGGCGAGTCCTCGGGCGACCACGTCGAGCCCAAGCGGCCGGAGCTGCTTCCGCTCTGACGGTCCGTCAGGCCGTGCGGACCCGCTCACCACGGCCGCCCCGGTCGGACCGGGGCTCCACCGGTTGCTGCGATTCGGGAGGTCCGCAGCACCCGGTGGAGCACGCCCGCGCAGCCCGCGCCGACCAGGTACCAGAACAGGTCCGGCGGGTTGAAGGTCGAGCCCAGCACCAGCCGCGCCAGGGTGCTGCGGCGGCCCCAGTCGTCCGGCAGTCCGGTCAGCTGGAACAGCTCCACCGCCCAGCTGAGCGCGGCGGCCAGCGCCGCGGCGCGGCCGGGGCGCACCCTCGGGACGGCCAGCACCAGCAGGGCGTACACCAGGACGGTGTAGAGCGCGTCCCCGGCGCACTTGGCGAACTCCCCGCCCAGCACCGCCCGTACGCCCAGTCCGGCCGCCACGGTCAGGGCCGCCGCCGACGCGGCCGCCGGGCGGGTGAGCCGGTGCGCCCGGAAACCGTTCCCCCCGAGATCGTTCACCCGCGCCACGCTACCCCGCGCGTCATCCTCCGCCGAACGGACGCCCGCGCAGGCTCCTTCCCCCTCCCCACAGCACCCACCACGCGCCCCACGCACCCCTCCGCACCCCCACACCACCCCCGAACCCCACAAGCGGACCCCCTCCCCCGGAACCACCGCACCGCCCCGTACGTCACTCCCCCCGAACGAACGTCCCGGGGGCCGTTCCCCCTCCCCACAGCACCCACCCCGCACCCCACGCACCCACCCCGCACCCCGCGCCCCACGCACCCCTCCGCACCCCCGCACCACCCCCGAACCCCACAAGCGGCCCCCCTCCCCCGGAACCACCGCACCGCCCCGTACGTCACTCCCCCCGAACGAACGTCCGCGCAGGTCGCGGGCGGGGTGAGGACCGGAAGGGACGGGCGGGGAACGTGGCGCACGTGGGTGGGGCCGAGGTGGCCGGGGCAGAGCCGGGGTCGGGGCGGAGCGAGCGGACCCGGCGCGGGTTCGCGGTGGCCGGGTTCGCCCCGGCCCAGGACGGGCGGGCGCGGGAGCGCGGCAAGGAGTTGCGGGCGCGGGTGCCCCGGGAGCGGCACGCGGAGTTCACCCCCGCCCCCGACCGGCCGACGGCCGTGTCCGCGCTGGAGGCCTCCAACACGGGCCGAATAGCCCGGCTGGTGCCGATCCGGGTCGGCCGGATGGCCGCGACCCCGTTCGCGTTCCTGCGCGGCTCGGCCGGCCTGATGGCCGCCGACCTCGCGTCCACCCCGGTGACCGGCGTGGACGCGCAGCTCTGCGGGGACGCCCACGCCGCCAACTTCGGCCTGTACGGCGACGCGCGCGGCCAGATCGTCCTGGACATCAACGACTTCGACGAGACCGTCCCCGGCCCCTGGGAGTGGGACCTCAAGCGGCTCGCCGCCAGCCTGGTGCTGGCCGCCCGGGAGGCCGGGGCGAGCGAGGCCACCGCGCGCGAGGCCGCCCAGCACGCGGCGGGCTCCTACCGCCGGACGGTGCGCACGCTCGCCAAGCTGCCGGGGCTGGACGCCTGGAACGCCATCGCGGACGAGCAGCTGGTCTCCTTCGCCGAGGCGCACGACCTCGCCGAGGTGCTGCGCAAGGTCGGGGCGAAGGCGCTCGGCAACACCAGCGCGCGGTTCGCCGCCCGCAGCACCGACCGTACCGCGGACGGCGGTTGGCGCTTCACGGCCGCTCCCCCGGTGCTCACCGAGGTGACCGACGCGACCGCCCGCGCCGTCGCGCACGCGCTCGGCCCGTACGTCGAGACGGTACCGGCCGAGGTACGCACCCTGCTGTCCCGCTACCGGGTGCAGGACGTGGCGTTCCGGGTGGTGGGCACGGGCAGCGTGGGCACCCGCTCGTACGTGGTGCTGCTCACGGATCACCGGGACCAGCCGCTGGTGCTGCAGGTGAAGGAGGCCCGGCCGTCCGCGCTGCTGCCGTACCTGCCGAGCGGGCCGCAGCCGGCCACGGACGGGCACGAGGGCCGCCGGGTGGTGCTCGGCCAGAAGCACATGCAGGTGGTCAGCGACACCCTGCTGGGCTGGACCACGGTCGACGGACTCCCCTACCAGGTACGGCAGTTCCGCAACCGCAAGGGCAGCGTCGACCCGGCGGCGCTGCTGCCGGCCCAGTTGGACGACTACGCCCGGATCACCGGCGCCCTGCTGGCCCGGGCGCACTCGCACACCGCCGACCCGAGCGTGCTGGCCGGGTACTGCGGAAAGAGCGAGGCGCTGGACGAGGCGGTCGCCGCCTTCGCGGTGGCCTACGCGGACCGCACCGAGGCCGACCACGCCGACCTGCTGACGGCGGTGCGCAACGGGCGGCTGCCCGTCGAGCACGGCGTCTGACCCACCCGGGCCGGCCCCTGTCCGCCGAGCCCGGCCGCCAGGCTCAGCGGGCCAGGAACGGCGCCACCACGGCGACGAACTCCGCGGGCCGGGCACCGTGCACCAGGTGCCCGGCCTCGACGGTGACCAGGCGGCATTCCGGGATCAGCCGGGCGAGTTCGGCGATCCGCTCCTGCGGGATGTGGCTGGCCGGACCGCCGGCCACGGCCAGGGTGCGGGCGGTGATCCTGGCCAGGCCCGACCGCCAGGCCGGGTCCGGGTCGTCGAGCTGGGCCCTGACCGCCCGCACCATCGCCCAGTCGAAGTGCACGTCCGGGTCCGGGTGCTCGGGCAGCGCGCTCGCCGGACGCGGGTACAGCACGGGGATGTCCTCCAGCACCAGCCGGTCGATCCGCTCCGGCGCCGCCTGCGCGAGCAGGTAGGCCACGACGCCTCCCATCGAGTGGCCCACCAGGTCGACACGGTCGAGCGCGAGGGCGTCGAGGAAGGCCAGCACGTCGTCCCGCATCGCCTCCAGCGAGTAGGCGGCGGTGCGGGCGCTGCGGCCGTGGCCGCGCAGGTCGAGCGCGAACACGTGGTGGCCGGGGGCGAGGTCGGGCAGGACGGTGTCCCAGTCGGCGGCGCGTTCGCCGAGGGCGTGCAGCAGGACCAGCGGCGGGCCGTCGGGCCGCCCGCTCTCGCGGTAGGCGAGCGTCACTCCGGGCAGGTCCACGGTCCGGTTCCGTACATCGGTCATGTCCGCCACGGTACGTGCCGACTCCCCGCTAACGGACCGGCGTTCGCCCTCGGCTCAGCGCGGCCGGCTCGTCCTCCTGCCGTTCCCGGGCGGTGGCACGGCCGGCGAACACCGAGGCCAGGACGGCGAGTCCGGCCACCGCCGCGCACACCACGCTCGCCGTCAGGTAGGCGGAGCGGTGCCCGCCGCCCCCGGCGGTCTCCCGGAGGTAGACCCCGGACAGGGCCGAGACCGCGACGGCCGCCGCGATCCGCTGGGCCATCTGCAGGATCGCCCCGCTCACCCCGGCCGCCTCCGCGGGCGCGTGGCGCAGCACGTACGCCTGGTTGGTGGAGCCCATCAGCCCGACCGAGGCGCCGCCGAGCAGCTGCAGCAGCGCCAGCAGCCAGGGCAGGACGGCGGTGGGCGCCCAGTGCGCGAGCAGTCCGCTCAGCAGCATGGCGAGCGCGGAGCCGACCATCCCGGCGGTGACGGTGCGCCGGCCGAAGCGCTGGACGACCCGCCAGGCGAGCGCGGAGGCCACGCCCATGGCCACGGCGGAGGGCAGCGCGACCAGCGCGGCCCCCATCGGGGAGAGGCCGAGGCCGTCCTGGAGGAACATGGTCAGCACCAGCGAGGCGGCGAGCGAGGAGCCGAACTGGGCCATCGCGGTGGCCGTCCCGAGCGCGTACGGCGCGGAACGGGTGAGCGCCGGGTGGATCAGCGGGTGGCCGCCGGCCCGGGCGCAGCGCCGCTGCCACCACGCGAGCGCGCCGAGCAGCAGCAGGGCGGCGGCCGCGAAGGCCAGCCAACCGGTCCAGCCGGGCGGCTGGACGAAGGGCAGCATCAGGGCGAGCGTCAGCGCGCCGACCAGCAGCAGACCGAGGACGTCGAGGTTCGCGCTGCGCGCGCTGGGGCGGGGCCTCGGCAGGTGACGGGCGGCCAGGGCGACGGTGGCCAGGCCGAAGGGGACGTTGAGCAGGAAGGTCAGCCGCCAGCCGTGCTCCGGGCCGGCCAGCGCCAGCACCGCGCCGCCGATCGGCGGGCCGAGCGCGAAGGCGAGGCCGCCGGTGACGGCGTACATGCCGAGGGCGCGGGCCCGCAGCTGGCCGTCGAAGACGTCCTGGAGGGTGCCGATCATCTGGGAGTTGACCAGGCCGGCGCCCGCGCCCTGGAGCAGCCGGGCGGCGATCAGCACGCCGGGCCCGGTGGCGGTCGCGGAGACCAGGCTGACCAGGGTGAACAGGGCGAGGCCGGTGACGAAGAACCACTTGCGGCCCTTGACGTCACCCAGCCGGCCGCCCGGGATCAGCGCGAGGCCGAAGGAGAGCGAGTAGCCGGCGACGATCCACTGGAGGTCGGCGGGCCCGGCGTGCAGGGTCTCGCGCAGGGCGGGGATGGAGGTGTTGAGGACGGACTGGTCGAGCAGCGTGGTGAATCCGCCCGCGACGCAGACCGCCAGGACCCGGCGCCCGGCGGCGTCGAAGCGCTCCTCGGGCTTCCGGGGTGCCTCGGACTTCCCGGGCTTCCCGGGCTTCTCGGGCTTCCCGGTCCCGGGGGCGCGGCGGTCCTCGGGCTTCTCGGGTATCGGACCGGTGACGGCGCTCACGGCTCGACCACCACCAGCGCGTAGCGGGCCTCGCCCGGGCCGAGGCTGCGGAAGCGGCTGGTGCTCCCGACGTAGCGCAGGCAGTCGCCGGGGCCGAGCGGCTGCGGCTCGCCGTCCACGGTCAGCTCCAGGTGCCCCTCGAACAGCCAGAGGTGGTGCTCCCGACCCGGCGTGCAGGCGCGGTCGTAGGCGATGTCCGCGCCGGCCGGCAGCCGGCCCTCGACGATCTCCGCTCGCAGCGAGCCGTGCGGCGGCGAAACCGAACGGCGGACGAACCCGGTCGTCCCGTCCCGCCACACCTGCTGCTCCCCGGCGCGCACCAGTCGGGCCGGGCCGGGCTCCACCTCGGCCAGCAGCCGCGACATGGTCCGCCCGTACACGGCGCACAGCCGCCCGAGCAGCGCGGCCGTCGGGCTGACCTCCGCCCGCTCCACCCGGGACAGCGTCGACCGGCTCACGTCCGCCAGCCGCGCCAACTCCTCCAGCGTCCATCCGCGTTCGAGCCTCAGCTCGGCGAGCCGCTGTGCCAGCCGCTCGTCGGCGGCCGTGTCGATTCCCATATTCGCGATTCTATCCCGGATATGAGATCCACTCACTCGCCGGCCGACCAGCCGGAGCAGAGCCGCCGCCCCACGGACCGGAGGCGCTACGGGACGGGGCCCACCGGACCGGCCAGCGTCTCGATCGGGCCCCGGTCCGGTGTCCCGGGCTCCCGGGTGAGGGCCGCCAGCTCCTCGGGCGGCTCACTCCCGCCCCCGACGGCCGTGACGTAGTCCTTGGCCTCCCGCAGCCCCATCCGCGGAGCCCGCGCCCGCAGGTGCCGCATGGCGGCGACCGCTCCGGCGGCGACCGCGAGCTCCCGGACCTCCGCGGCCAGGGGGTCCGGCACCCTGACGCCCCTGACCTGTCGGAGGTAGTCCTGCTCCCAGCCGTCGTCCCAGTCGGTGCCGGGGACGAAGTGGATGCTCCCGTCCTCCCGGTCGACCAGATAGGGGCCGCCGAGGAGGTTCCCGCGCAGGGCGGGGTCACGGGCGCCCTCCGCCGACGTCCAGTGGACCAGCCACCCGACCGACCGTTCGACGACGGCGTAGGCGGCCAACTCCGGGATCAGCCGAGCCCATTCCCAGCTCGGCCGTTCCCGTGCCAGAAAGGACTCGACCAGCTCGACCGCTCGCTCCTGGGAGATCACGCCTCCATCCTTCCGCTCGGGTCAACCGGATTTCGGCCCCGGGCGTCGCTCGGCGGGCGGGCCGGCCGAAGCTGCGGATTCTCCGTCAAGGAGGGGCGGCGATCATATGATGTCCGGCGAATCGTGGCCGGTCGGCGGCCCGTGAGGCGAGGGGGACCCGCGTGTTCGGCATCATCAAACCGTGCAGGCACCGACTGTCCGAGCGCTTGCAGACCTCCTGGATGGCCCACCTCTGCGGGCTCTGCCTCGCGCTGCGGGACGACCACGGGCAGCTGGCCCGGACGGCGACCAACTACGACGGTCTGATCATCTCCGTGCTGGTCGAGGCCCAGGCCGCCCGGGAGGACTCCTCCTGGCGCCGCACCGCCGGACCGTGCCCGCTGCGCGGCATGCGGACCGCCTCCGTCGCCAAGGGCGAGGGCGCCCGGCTCGCCGCCGCCGTCTCCCTGGCCCTGGCCTCGGTGAAGATCCGCGACCACGTCGAGGACCGGGACGGCGTCTTCGCCCGCCGCCCGGTCGCGGCCGGAGCCCGCGCCGTCACCCGGCGCTGGGACCGGAAGAGCGCGGGCAGCGCCTCCGTCGTCGGCTTCGACACCGCCGTGCTGCTCGACGCGGCCTCCCGGCAGGGCGAGTTGGAGCGTTCGCTCGGGCCGGGCGGGTCCGTCCTGCTCGTCACCGAGCCCACCGAGACCGCCACCGCGGCCGCCTTCGCGCACACGGCCGTGATCGCCGGGCGCCCCGGCAACGCCGCCCCGCTCGCCGAGGCCGGACGGCTGTTCGGCCGGCTCGCCCACCTCCTCGACGCCGCCGAGGACCAGAGCGCCGACGCCGCCTCCGGCGCGTGGAACCCGCTGACCGCCACCGGCACCGACCGCGCCGAGGCCGAGCGGCTCTGCCGCGACGCCGTGCACGGCATCCGGCTCGCCCTGCGCGAGGTCGAACTGACCGACCGCGCGCTGGTGCACGTTCTGCTCGGGCACGAGACCGAGCGTGCGGTGGACCGGGTCTTCGGTCCTGCCCGGCACGGGGCGGGCTGCCGCCGCCCGGGCGCGGCCGGCCACGCCACGGACGAACACCCGCACCAGGCGCCGCCGCGGGAGACGCCGCCGGGCCAGGCGCCGATCCCGCCGTGGGTGCCGCAGGGCCCCGGCTTCACCCCGCCCGGCGGGAAGCCGCCGAACCCGCGCAACCTGCTCGCCGGGTGCGCGGTGTGGGCGCTGATGGCCTGCACCTGCCAGCTGCTCTGCTGCGACCACAACGACCCGTTCACCCGCGAGCCGCGCAAGGGCTTCTGCGAACGGCACGACTGCGACTGCACCGACTGCTGCAACTGCGGTGACTGCGGCTGCGATTGCGACTGCTGCGACGGGTGCGACTGCTGCGACGGCTGCTGCTGCGACTGCGGCTGAAGCCGACCGGTCAGCCCACCGGCTCCACCTCGCCCGTCCCGTCCTGACCGGCACGACCGCCCTGACCAGCGCGACCGCCCTGCCCGGCCGCCACCGGCCCGGAGTGCCCCCGCGGCACCCCGGGCCGGTCCGCGCCCCGGTCCGGCCCGTCCTCCCCCCGCCGCCACAGCGGCAGCACCGTCACCGGTGACACCACCACCGATGACGCCGCCGGGCGCAGCTCGGCGCACTCAGGCATCGCGCCCGGCCGTCTTCCGGTCCACCGCCAGCGAGTCCTCCAACCGCGCCAGCAACTGCCGGAACCGCTCGGTGTCCTGCTCCGTCATCCGTCCCTCGGGCAACGCCCCCGGCCTCTCGGCCGTCCTCTTGTCCATGCGCCCGAGGCTAGGCGGTGACGATCAATGGGCGATAAACGCGCGTTCGGGCGAAAAGCACTCGCCCGGCGCGGTTCGTCCGGGAGTTGCCGCCGCAGCCGACCTCCCCGTCCGGAATCGCCTTCCACCACAGGGGAGTTGACATCGCTCCGGCGACGAACCGGACGGGGGCAAATCATCCGTCGGGCTGCGCGGCCGGGCCGGGTCGGTGAAGACTTGCGGGCGGTACGGGGGCGGGGAACCGGCGTGCCGCCGGCTCCACCCCGCCTCCGTGGCACCGACGAGAGACAGGAGCTGCACATCCCATGAGCAAGCGCACCTCTCGCACACTCGCCGCGGTCGTCGCCGCGGCCGCGGCCACGGCCCTGACCGCGGGTTCGGCACCAGCGGCCGCCGGCCCCTCCCTGGCCGAGATCTCGATCGAGGCACCTCCCACCGAACCCGGCACGTACTCCCGGGAACTCCAGGTCGCCAACGGCAACGGGGACAGCGTCTCCGAGGTCATCGTGGGGGACTACGCCGGTGGCGGGCCGCTCAGGATCTCCCTGATGCTCTGGAAGACGGACTGGTCCATGAGCGGGCTCGACCCGCTGCCGGGCGGCGGGCGCGCGAAGGCCACCGCGATCAACAACAACCTGACCGTGGTGGGGACTTCCCGGTCACAGACGGGCGAACAGCACGGACTGCGCTGGGCCTCCGGGAGCACGCCGGTCGAACTGCTTCCACTGCCCGGCGACTCGGAGGCGGCCCCGGCCGCGGTCAGCGAGGACGGCACCGCGGTGGGATCCTCCTCGGACGCGTCCTCGGAGCACGCCGTGGCGTGGCCGCCGAGTGGCACGCCCGTCGCCCTGCCTCCGCTGCCGGGCGACACCGGGAGCGCGGCCGTCGCCGTCAACGGCGCGGGCACGGCGGTCGGACACTCCTACCCGGCCGGCGGCACCGCCTCCCCGCGGGCGGTCGTCTGGAGCCCCGACGGAACCGTCACCGCGCTGAGTCTGCCGGCGGGCCTCACGCGCGGCGGCGCGACCCGCATCACCGACTCCGGCATCGTGATCGGCTGGGCGGACGCCTCGTCCGGGCCGCGGCACGGACTCGTCTGGGACGCCTTCGGCGCGGTCGCCGACCTGGGGGCGCACACCGAGGCGACGGCCGTGAACACCTCGGGAACGGTGGTGGGCCGCCAGAACGGGCAGGCCGCGCGCTGGGACGCCGACGGCACGCCGCGGCCGCTCCAACCGACCGCGCTGGCGAGCTTCGCGACCGCGATCAACGACCAGGGCACCGTCGTCGGGTACACCAGCGACCCGCCGCCGACCCGCGCCCAGTTCTACGCGCAGCTCTGGAACCCGGACGGGTCCGTCAGCGCGCTTCCCCGGTGGGCGCCGCACATCCCGTACGCCACGCCGCACTACATCAGCAACAGCGGGCTCGTCTCTGGTCAGATCCTCCTGCGCGGCATGGCGCAGTACGGCCTGCCGTTCTCCATGCGCTGGAAGCTGTAGGTCGCACGGCCGCGGGTCACCCGCCGCCGACTACCGGGCCGGCGCCGCGTCGAGCAGGACTCGGGCGGCCTCCCTGGCGTCGGCGGCGGCCGTCGGATCGCCGTGGACGGCCGCGCTGGTGATCGCCCCCTCCGCCAGCAGGGCCAGGTGGACGGCCGTGGTGGGTGGGGCTCCGGCGGCCTCGGCCAGGCCCGCGAGGTAGCCGCCGAACTGCTCCTTGTGGTGCCGGGCGGCGGCCACCACCGCGGGGCTGAGGGCGCCCAGCTCACCGAGCGAGTTGACGAAGGCGCAGCCCCGGAAGCCGGGTTCGGCGAACCACCGGCCGAGCCAGTCGAAGACCGCGAGCAACTGCTCCAGCGGGGAGCCCCCGGTGCGCGAGACGTACACGGCGAGGCTCGCCCGCCAGCGGCCGTCACGGCGCAGCAGGTAGGCCTCGACGAGCTCGCCCTTGGACGGGAAGTGCTGGTAGAGGCGGCGCATGGTCATGCCGGAGGCGGCCCGGACGGCGTCCATGCCGACCGCCTGGATGCCCTGCCCGTAGAACAGCTCCTCGGCCGCGTCGAGGATCCGGCTCCGTGGGTCTTCCTGCTCCATCTGCCGTGCCCTTTGCGTGAGAACGATGGTTCTCCTATCGTAGCCATAGCAGTGAGAACGATCGTTCTCACCGGCGGAACGATCATTCCGAGGAGCACCCATGCCCGAGACCGGCACCGAACGGCGCCCGCCCCTGCCCCCCTTCACCGCGGAGACCGCCCGGCGGAAGGTCCGGGCCGCCGAGGACGCCTGGAACACCCACGACCCGCAGCGGGTCGCCCTCGCGTACACACCGGACAGCCGCTGGCGCAACCGCTCGGAGTTCCTCGTCGGCCGCGAGCGGATCGCCGGGTTCCTCACCCGCAAGTGGCAGCGCGAGCTGGACTACCGCCTGATCAAGGAGCTGTGGGCGTTCGACGGCGAGCGCATCGCGGTCCGCTTCGCCTACGAGTGGCACGACGACGCCGGCCGCTGGCACCGCTCCTACGGCAACGAGAACTGGGAGTTCGACCGGAACGGGCTGATGGCCCGTCGGCACGCCTCCATCAACGACCTGCCGATCGCCCCCGGGGACCGCCTGTTCCACTGGCCGCTCGGCCGCCGCCCCGACGACCACCCGGGCCTCACCGAACTCGGCCTCTGAGCCGCCCGGGCGGCGGGCCGCCGATACACGGCCGCGACACCGTTACCGCAACCTGATCGTTCCGACGGCCCACCGAGACCCGCTCCACACGGGACCCTGACGTTCCGCGCCTACGGTGCCGGACATGCCGAAGACACCTGGAACGTCCGCCCCCGACCGTACGCTCGCCCGCAGGCTCGCCGCCGCGGGGGCCGCCCTGCTGAGTGCCGCCACGATGGCGGCGGTGCTGCCGGGCACCGCCGCCGCCGTGGAGCGGGACACCGTCACCACGCACGCCGGCGCCACCACCACGCAGGAGCGCGACCGGATCGACGCCTACTGGACGCCCGCCCGGATGAAGCTGGCGGGCGCCCTCGTCCCCGAGATCACGCCCGTGCCCGAGGACGACGACACCCCCGACGACCCCCGGCCGCTGCCCGCGGACACCCCGGACCCCGGGGCCGTGTGGACCCACGGCGGAGCGGTGGACCGGAGCGTCGGCCGGCTCTTCTTCACCTTCTCCGACGGCTACGACGGCAGCTGCACCGCGACGGTCGTCGCCGCCCCGAACCGCAGTACCGTCGTCACGGCGGCCCACTGCCTGCGGGGCGTCGGAGCACCCGGCGCCGACGACACCTGGAACCACAACCTCTACTTCGTGCCCGGCTACCGCAACGGGACCAAGCCGCTCGGCGGCTTCAGCATCAGGACCGCGGCCACCTCCTCCCGCTGGGACGCCGTCCCGGCCGGCACCGGCTCGGACCAGGTCGCCGTGGCCGGCTACGACACCGGGCTGCTGGTGGCGAACCGTTCGGCCGACGGCCGGCCGGTCGCGGACGTCACCGGAAGCCAGCGGATCGCGTTCACCCCGCCCACCGAGGGCGAGTTCGTCCACACCTTCGGGTATCCCAAGGACCGGCTGAACAACCCCGCCGCCCGGTACACCGGTTCGCGCATGATCCACTGCGCCGGACCGGCCCACCCCGGCCCCACGGCCCCGCTGCTGTGGGGCGGGGCCTGCGACATGTCGCACGGGGCCAGCGGCGGCCCGCACTTCGCCGGGTTCGACCCGCGCACCGGCACCGGCACCGTCGTCGGCGTCACCACCACCACCGACGAGCTCGCGGGCGGCCCGGCCGGCACGCTGTACGCCACCCGCCTCGGGGACAGCGCCCACCGCCTCTACGACTGGGCGCGGACCCGGGCGGTCTGACCACCGGGCTCCGCCGGGCCTGCGGGCACCTCCCGCCGGCCGGGTCCGGACCGGCGGCCGAACGGCCACCGGCCCGGACCCGGCCGCGACAGCGGGGCGGGCAGGGGCTGATCGGCGCGGGTCAGTTCCAGATGCCGGTGATGTCGGCGGCGGAGGCAGCGTTGCCCGCGTGGCCGGTGGTGCCGGCCAGGTCCTCCAGGGTGCGCAGCACGTTGTAGTGGTTGTAGGTGGTGGAGCTGGTGCTGCCGGGGGTCACGTGGGCGCCGTAGACCACGGTCGGGATCCGGTTGCCGGACAGCGAGTTGTCCTCGTCGAAGGTGACGACCAGCAGGCTGTTGTGGGTCTGCGCCCAGGTGGCGTACGCGCCCAGGTTGTTCTTGATCCAGGTGTCACCGGTGCCGACCGAGCAGTCGTGCATGTCGTTGCAGAGGTTCGGCACAACGAAGGAGACGTTCGGCAGGGTGCTGTAGTCGGTCGGGAACTGGGCGAAGGTCTTCGCCGAGCTCAGCGGGACGTTGCCGAAGCCGAACCAGGGGTTGTGCTTCTGCGCGTACTTGCCGCTGCTGCACACGGTGCTCCCCTGGCTGGGCAGGGTCTCGTTGTAGCTGGCCCAGGTCTTGCCGGCGGCGATCACCTCGGAGGCCAGGTTGGCGGCCTGGAAGCCGCCGACCTTCACACAGCTGTCGTCGACGGTGCCCTGGGTGGAGCCGGAGAACAGCGCGTAGTAGTTCGGCTCGCTCGGGTGGGTGATGGCGTACGACTGGGTGAGGTTGGCGCCGCCCGCGATCAGGGTGTTGTTGAGGTACGGCGCGCTGCTGCTGCCGACGACCTGGGTGTAGGCGTGGTTCTCCATCACCACCACGATGATGTGGTCGGGCGTGGGCAGGGCGGCCGCCTGCGCGGTGGTGGCGGTCGCCGCCCAGAGGCCGGCGGAGGCCGCGACCAGGGCGACGGCGGAGCCGATCGCCGTCGCGGTGAGGCGGGAGCGGGGGTTCACGGGCTTCGTGGACGAAGTCATGACAATTCCTCGGGTAGTGGACGGCCCGGCGAGCCGGGCGCGGGACGGGAGGTGCGTGCCGCCGGGGTGCGGCCGGGCGGATCCGGTGCGGCCGGGCGGCCTGCCGTCGGCGGAGTCGGCGGTGACCGCGGACTCGGGGGAAGCTCCGTGGTCGGTGGGGCGGGAAGCCGGTGCGGCGAGCGCACCGGAGTGCGCGAAGGCGCCCGAACAGCATGGGGCGCTCAGGTCGACGCGGGTAGACGACGGCAGGTGAAACCTTGGCCCCGGAGCGGAGAACGGACGGTGCGGCCGCCGATACCACCACCGACAACGCGAATTGCGGGCGAAACGGTTCACATTGCCATCAGCCGCCCCGGCCGGTGATAGTGATCATCGAACGGCGCGGTCCGACACCGCGTCAGCTGACGAGAGAACCGATGAACATGGCGAAGACCAGCCTTCTGCGTCCGCTCGCGACCGTCGCGGCCGCCGCCGTCCTGGTGGCGACGGGTGCTCTGCCCGCCGCGGCCGCCGGACAGGGCACCACCGACACGACCGCCCCCGACCTCGCCGGCGTGCGCGCCGCTCTCGACGCCACCGCCGCGGCCGGCGCCCCGGGCGCCTTCGCGGTGATCCGCGACCACGACGCCGCCGCCCGCACCCGTTCGGTCTCGGTCGGCCTGGCCGACCTGGACGGCACCCCGATGAACTCCTCGTGGAGGTTCCGGGTCGGCAGCAACAGCAAGATGTTCACCGCCGTTCTCGTGATGCAGCTGGCGGAGGAGGGCCGGATCGACCTCGACCGGCCGCTGCGCGAGTACCTGCCCGAGGGCACCCTGCCGGAGGGCTGGACCATGACCGGCCGCCAGGTGATGGAGCACCGGGCCGGCGTCTTCGACCACACCAACGACCTGCTGGAGCAGGCCGGCGAGGAGACCACCAGCGCCTTCGAGGCACGCATCCGCACCAAGGTCTACGACCCGCGCGCGCTGGTGGCGATGTCCGTCAAGCACGGCGTGCAGTACACCCCCGGCACCCGCTACTCCTACTCCAACACCGACTTCGTGCTGATGGGCCTGGCGGTCGAGCACCTCACCGGCCAGCCGTACCAGGAGGTGCTGAACGAGCGGATCCTCCAGCCGCTCGGCCTGCGCAAGACCTCCTTCGTGGTGCCCGACCAGGACATCCGCGGCGCCCACGTCACCGGCTACCTCACCAACGACGACCGCACCAAGCCGCTGCTGGACTCCACCGCGCAGACCGGCTCCTGGTTGTGGGCCGCCGGGGCCGTCATCTCCGACGCCGAGGACCTCGACCGCTTCCTCACCGCGCTGATGGCCGGCGGCAACGGCGGGCTCGTCTCGGACGCCTCGCTCCAGCAGATGACCGCCGCCCTGGCCACGCCCACCGCGAAGATCTCCTACGGCCTGGGCCTGCGCCGCATCACCCTCTCCTGCGGAGACGTGTACGGGCACGGCGGCATCGTGCAGGGCTTCAACACCCAGTCCTTCACCACCCAGGACGGACGGCGCAGCGTGGTGGTCTTCGCCAACGCCTCCAACAACGGCTCGGTGACGCAGGGGCTGATGAACACCCTGGAGCCGGCCTTCTGCGGCAAGCAGCCCGTCGCCCCGCGGACGGCCTTCGCGCCGGCCCCGGCCCCGGCTTCGGTCCCGGCCCCGGTGAACTCGCTGCCGGTGGTGGAGGACACCCGGATCTGACCCGCCGTCCCGCCCGGCACCCGCGCGCCCGCTTCCGGTCCGACCGGGAGCGGGCGCCGCCGCGTGGCGGCACGTCGCGGCATCTGCCGGTCGGCGCCCGTCGGTGCCGACCGGCACCCGGCAGCCCCCGGCGGTGCCGGTCAGTGCCGGGCGCCCGCCGTACGGGGCCCCTCCGCGCTCAGGTCGGTGAGCGCCTCGGTGAGCAGCTCGCGGGCCTCCTCGGGGCGGCCCTGCTCGATCAGCGCGGTGCCCAGTTCGGTCAGCGTCTTGGTCATGCTGTCCGGGCGGCCCACCGCCTCGAAGTGCAGGAGGGCCTGCCGGTAGGCCCGCTCGGCGGCCGGCCAGCGCTTCAGCGCCGCGCGGTCCAGGCCGAGTTCGTGCGCGGTCATGGCCGCCAGCAGGTGGATCAGCGGCGAGGACCAGCGCTCCACCAGCTCCAGCGCCTCCGCCAGGGCCCGCCGGCGCGACTCCACCGCCTCCTCGGCCCGGCCGGACTCCCGCAGGCAGTTGGCGGCTCCGCGCAGGGTGACCAGCCGGCCGATCATCGCCGAGCGGGTGGCGACCTCGGCGAAGGCGTCCGCCGCCCGGTGGAAGGCGTCGGTCGCCTCGCGGTGCCGCTGGAGGTAGCGCAGGCCCGAGGCGAGGTAGGTCAGCGCCCAGCCCTGCTGCTCCCGGTCGCCGACCGCCCGGGCCAGCTCCAGCCCCTCGGTGGCCAGCTCGATGCCGCGCTGGTAGCGGTGCAGGCAGGTGACGTACGTCCAGGCCAGGTAGTTGACGTGCACCGCCTCGACCCGCCGGTCCCCGATCGCCCGGGCCGCGTCCGCCGAGAGCTGGAACACCTCGGCCCAGATGCCCCAGCTGAGCAGGCGGTCGGAGAACCAGTGCATCGCCTCGGCGGTCTCCACCACCTCCCGGTGGCGGCCGGCCCGCTGCGCCTGGTGCAGGGCGGCCAGCCACTCCGGGTGCTCGTACTCCAGCCAGGCGGCCGCCTCGGTGAGGTGCGCGGGTGCGGTACCGCCGGTGCCGGTGCCGTCCGTGGCGTGGTCGGGGTCGAACCGCAGCCCGTACTCGGCCGCCCTGGCGAGGATCCAGCGGCCGGCCCTGGTGCTGGCCTCGGCCAGCTCCCGGGCGGTCTCGTCGGCGGCCAGCCGCTCGCCCGCGTACAGCCGCACCAGGTCGTGCAGCCGGTAGCGGTCCGGGGTGGCGGCCTGCATCAGCCCGGCGTCGACGAGCTGTTCCAGCACCAGCTCGGTACGGGCCGCGGACCGGCCCGCGTAGGCCGCGGCGATCTCCGCGGTGAAGTCCTGCCCGGCGGTCAACGCGCAGCGGCGGAGCACGAGTTGGGATTCTGCGGGCAGCCTCCGGTAGGACAGTTCGAAGGCCGGGCGGACGGCCAGGTCGCCGGTCTCCAGCAGGTCCAGCCGGTTCTCCTCGGCGGCGAGCTGGCGCACCAGGTGGGCGACCGGCTGCTGCGGGCGGGCGACCAGGCGCTGCCCGGCGATCCGCAGCGCGAGCGGCAGGTAGCCGCAGAGCCTGGCCAGTTCGGCGGTGGCGTCGGGCGAGGCCTCGATCCGCTCGCGCCCGGCGATCCGGGCCAGCAGGCCGGCGGCCTCGGCCGGGGACAGCACGTCCAGGCTCAACCGGTGCACCGACTCCAGGCCGGGCAGCACGTTGCGGCTGGTCACGATGGTCACGGCCGGGCCCGAACCGGGCAGCAGCGGGCGCACCTGGCTCTCGTCGGCGGCGTTGTCCAGCACCAGCACGAGCCGACGCTCGCGCACCAGTGCCCGGTAGAGGCCGGCCCGCTCCTCCGTGCCGGCGGGCACCGCGCCGTCCGCGACCCCCAGGGCGCGCAGCACCTGGCCGAGCGCGTCCCGGGCGGGCAGCGGCTGCGGGGACATGCCGCCGAGGTCCAGGGAGAGCTGGCCGTCCGGGAAGCCCGGGGCCAGGGCGTGGGCGGCGTGCAGCGCGAAGGCGGTCTTGCCGAGGCCCGGCTGACCACTGATCAGCACCACCCGCGGGTGGGCCGGCCGCTCGTCCTCGGCCAGGCCGGCGAGCAGCGCGAGGGCGTCCTCGCGGGCGGTGAAGTCGGCGATGTCACGGGGCAGCGCGAGGGCGCTCTGGCCCGCCTCCAGGGCGACCTGAACGACCTGGGCGGCCTCCGCGGAAGCCTGCGGCGGGGCGTCGGCCGAGGCCGCCTCCCGGGCGAAGGCGGCTTCGCGCGGGGCGGGCACGCCCGGCCGGGCGCCGACGACGGGCACGGAGCCGGGCCGTGTCCCGCGCGGGCGCCCGGACTGCGCGGCCCGGTCCAGCGCCTCCGCCTGCGCGCCGTCCAGTCCCAGCGCCTCGGCCAGGGCCCGTACGGTGCGCCGCTGCGGGCCGCGGGTGCGGCCGCGCTCCATGTCCCCGAGGGCCCGCAGGCTGACCCCGGCGGCCGCGGCGAGCTCCTCCTGGGTCAGGCCGGCCGCCACCCGGTGCCCGGCCAGCAGACAGCTGAACTCGTTCGTGTCCGTGTCCGTGCCGCCCCCGGCCGCCATACCCGCCCCCACTCGCTCGTCCTGCGCAGTTCCGCACTTCTGCCTGGAACCGCCTCCGGCGATTCGCTCCAGGCAGAAGTATGCCCGGGCCGACATGTTCGTCCTACTTGACCCTCCCCCAGGGTATCCGCCCAGGTCAGGAGGTATGCACAGGGGACGGTCGGCAGGGTGCAGACGGCCCCCCGGAATGAGAACCGCCGATAGTTCCGCCTGTGGTTCCGCTGGCCGATCTGCGGTTTTCCGCCACCGGAGGCCCGGGGGCGGTCACGGTCGCCCCCGTGTCCGCGCGGCCTCGACGGTGCGGCCGAGCGCGTCCAGCAGGTCGGCGAGCAGGCCGTGGGAGCGGGCTTCGAGGGCCGGGTCACCGACGGTACGGCCGAGGGCTACGGCGAGCCGGGCCGAGGAGAGCGCGGCGTCCCGGCGGCCGAGCGCGTGCAGCGCGCGGGCCCGGCTGTGGGTGGCGAGGACGGCCTCGGCGCCACCGGACCGGGCGGTGGCGGCGCGCACCGCCTCGTCGGCGTGACGCAGGGCGGGCCCCGGGTCTCCGGCCAGGACCAGCGCGTCGGCGAGGTCGGTGAGCGCGCGGACCAGCAGGTGGCCGACGGCCGGGGTGCGGGCGGCGGCGACCAGGTCGCCGAGCATCGGGACGGCCCGCTCGTACCGGCCGGCCCGCAGCAGGGCGGCGGCCACCCGGCTGCGGCAGTGGTGGCGCAGCACCGGGTCCCCGGCCCGGTCGGCGGCCGCGACGGCCCGCTCCAGGGTGTCGGCGGCGGTGCGGTGGGCCGCGCGGTCGACGTGCAGGACGGCGAGGTCGGTGGCGAGCCGGGCCACCGCCGCCTCGTCCCGCTCCGTGTGCGCGGCGCTCAGCCCTGCCTCGACCACGGCCCGCCAGTGCGCCCGGTCGTGGCCGCCGGCCTCGTACAGCAGGCCCGCGCGGTGGGCGAGTTTCCAGGCGGCACTCGGCCGCCCCCGCTGCTCGGCGCAGAGCACCACGGCGCGCAGGGCGCTCTCCTCGCGGCGGAACCAGGCCGCCGCCCGGGCGCAGCCCCCGGCCGGCGCGCTCTCGGCCGTCCAGTCGGCGGTGACGTCGAGGTAGTGGGCGATCAGCCGGTCGAGGGCCAGGTACCGTTCGTCGCAGGTGAGTTCGGCGGCCTGGGCGGCGGCGTGCCGACGGACCAGCTCGCGCCGGGCGTACCGGCCGGGGCTGGTCTCCTCCAGCAGGTGGACGGCGTCGAGCCGGGTCAGCAGGGTGCGGGCGGTGACGGGCGGGAGGTCGCCGAGGGCGGCGGCGGTGTCGGTGCCGATCTCCGCGCCGGGGTGCAGGCCGAGCAGGGTGAACAGCCGGGCGGCCTCGGGCGCCAGCGTGCGGTAGGTGTCGTCCAGCGCGGTGGTGAGGCCGAGCGGGCCGCGCGTGCCACCGGTTCCGGCGCCGGAGAGGGCGGCCAGGCCGGTCTGCTCGGCGGCGAGTTCGGCGGCCAGGTCGGCCACCGACCAGTCCGGCCGGGCGGCCAGGCGGGTGGCGGCCAGCCGCAGCGCGAGCGGCAGCCGGTCGCAGCGCTCGACGAGTTCGGCGACCGCTTCCGGCTCCCCGGCCGTACGGTCCTCGCCGAGAGCGCGGGCGAGCAGGTCGGCGGCCTCGTCGGCGCCGAGCACGCCCAGCGGCAGCGGAATGCCTCCGACGTGGACCAGCAGGTGGCGCAGCCGGCTGCGACTGGTGACGACCGCGACCGGGGCGGGCTCGCTGTCGGTGGCGGGCGGGTCGGGCAGCAGCGGGGCGAGCTGCTCGTAGCCGGCCGCGTCGTCCAGCACGACCAGCATCCGCCGGCCGGCGACCAGTTCGCGGTAGCGGCGGGCGCGGTCCCCGGGGTCGGCGGGCAGCGCCTCCGGGGCGACCCCGAGGGCGGCGAGGAAATCGCCGAGCACCTCGGCGGGTTCCCGCGGCCCGTCCGGGTCGAAGCCGTGCAGCTCGGCGCGCAGGACGCCGTCCGGGAAGCAGTCCTCGGCGCGCCCGGCCGTCCACTGGCGGACCAGGCTGGTCTTGCCGACTCCGGCGGGCCCGGTGACCAGGATCGGGCGGCCGTCCCGCGCGGCGGGCAACACTTCGTCCAGCCGGGCGAGTTCGGCGCCCCGGCCGACGAACCGGCGGTCGGCGGCGAGCCTGGCGCCGCACTGCTCCCCGGCCCGGCGCAGCTCCGGACCGGGCGGCCCGCCGAGCCGGGCGACCGCGCGCTCGTAGCACTCCCGCGCCTCGGCGCTCCGGCCGTCCTGCTCCAGGCAGCGCACCAGCCGGGCGGCCAGCGGCTGCCGGGCCGGGTTGGTGTCGGCCGCCTCGGCGAGTTCGGCGGCCAGCTCGCCGCCCCGGCCGGCCCGGAGCAGGCCGTCGGCCAGCCGCTCCAGGACGCGCAGCCGCAGGTCGGTCAGGTGCGGGAGGGCCCGCTCGCGCAGCAGCGCGGACCCGCAGTCGGCGAGCGCCGGGCCGCGCCACAGGTCCAGCGCGGCGCGCAGCAGGGGCAGGGCCCGGTCCGGCGAGGCGTCCCACGGCGGGTCGGCCGGCGGGACGGCGGGCTCGGGCAGCGGCAGGACGGCGGGACCGGGCAGCGGCACACCCGCCCGCTCGCAGAGCCGGCCGAAGCTCAGCACGTCGATCCGGTCGGGCTCGCCGGCCAGCAGGTAGCCGTACCCGCGGGTGTCCAGCTCCAGCCCGGAGCCGTCCAGCAGCTGGCGCAGCGCCGCGACGTGGCCCTGCAGGGCGGCCCGCGCGGTGGGCGGCGCACAGCCCTCCCAGACCAGCTCGATCAGCTCCTCGGTGGCCACCGTCCGGTTCAGCCGGAGGGCGAGCGCGCTCAGCAGCGCCCGGCGTTTGGGCGCCGAGGGCGTCACCACCGCCCCGTCCTCCCACCGCACCACCACCGGTCCGAGCAGATCGATGTGCACGCGCCCGTTCCCCTCCCCCACCATCGCTTCCCCGGCCGGATCGAGGATAGGGCCGACCGGGCCCCTGACGTCGGCCGTACCGTACCCGGTGGGTACGACAGCGGTGCCGCGCCCGCCGACCGGTGCAACCCCGGCCCGCCTCCGCGGCGTCCTCCCGGGGGGTGGCCCGCGGCGCGGCGGCGGAGGACCGTCCGGCTCGGACCGGACACCTTCGCGCACTACACTGCTCCACCCCGAGGCTTCCGGTGCCACGGGCGTTGTGCGGTGAGGTGGGAGTACCGGTGCGGATTCGACTGCTCGGGCCGGTGGAGCTGCGGGTCGGGACGGACGGCTTCGCCGGGGTGGCGGGCGCGCAGCGGCGGGCCGTCCTGGCGCTGCTGGCGCTGCGGCTGGGGCGCCTGGTGACGATGGACCAGCTGTGCGAGCTGCTGTGGGCCGAGCAGCCGCCGCCGAGCGCCCGGGCGGCCGTGCAGGGGCACGTCGCCGCGCTGCGCAAGGTGCTCGCCGACACGCCGTTCGAGCTGCGCACCCGGGACTCCGGCTACCTGCTGGCCGGGCCGGCCGACGCCGTGGACGCGCTGCGCTTCGAGGAACTCGCCGGCGCGGCCGAGGAGCGGACCGGGCTCGGCGACCGCACCGCGGCCGTCGCCCTGCTGGAGGAGGCGCTGCGGCTGTGGCGCGGCGAGGCGCTCGCCGACCTGCCCGACACCCCGCTGCGCGCCGCCGCGGTGGACCGGCTGCAGCAGTCCCGCACCGCCGCCCTGCTCTTCTGGGCCGGGCTGCGGCTGGGCCAGGGCGCCGGGGCGTCGGCCGTGCCGCTGCTGGAGCAGGGCGTCCGGCGGGACGGGCTGCGCGAGGAGCTGGTGGCGCTGCTGATGCGCTGTCTGCACCAGGCGGGCCGGTCCGCGCAGGCGCTGACCGTCTACCACCAGGCGCGGGTGCGGCTGGACGAGGAGCTGGGCATCCGCCCGGGCCCGGCGCTGCGGGCGGCACTCGCCGAGGTGCTGGCCGACGACCGTCCGGCGCCGGCGCC
>NZ_JBEZUT010000015.1:0-50175 GCF_040636595.1 Kitasatospora sp. NPDC036755 | reverse complement strand
CGGGACGTCGACGTGCTGCGCGCGGCGCTCGGCGAGCAGCGCACCTCCTTCTTCGGGCAGTCCTACGGCGGGCTGCTGGGCGCGGTGTACGCGCAGCTGTTCCCGCGGCGCGTCGACCGGCTGGTGCTGGACAGCGCCCTGGACCCGGCCCGGTACGGCATCGGGGCGTTCCAGGACATGGCGGGCGCCAACGAGCGTGCCCTGGACGGCTTCGCCGCGTGGGCCGCGCCGCGGGACGCCGCCGTCCACCTGGGCGCCACCCCGGCGGCAGTGCGGGCCACCGTCGAGGACCTGGTGCACCGGGCCGAGGCCGCGCCGATCGCCGTCGACGGGTTCCGGCTCGACGGCGCGATGCTGCCGGTGCTGCTCGCCCTGCTCCAGAGCGACGACCGCGACAACGCCCTCTACGCCGACGTGCTGCGGCAGTTGCTGGACGCCGCCGACGGCGGGCCCGTCCAGGCCGGCCCCGTCCTGCACCAGCTGCTGACCCTGCTCCTCACCCCCAGTGCGGAGGCCGGCGCCGGCCTGTCCGCCACGCTCGGCATCCTGTGCGACGACGTGGCGATGCCGCGCACGGCCGCCTGGTACCGCGACGCCGTCGAGCGCTCCCGCGCCGCCGAGCCGGTCTTCGGCCCGGTCTACAACGGCCCCGTGCCGTGCGCCTCCTGGCGCGGCACCCCGCTGGAGGCCCCGGTCGAGGTCCGCAACGCCGTCCCCGCCCTGCAGCTCCACGCCACCGGCGACACCCACGCCCCGTACCAGGGCGCCCTGGCCCTGCACTCCCGCCTGACCGGCTCCCGCCTGGTCACCGTCCCGGGCCGCATCCACACCCTCACCCTCAACGGCTACGACGCGTGCGCCAACGGCGCCGTGGACGCCTACCTGTCGACGGGGGTGCTGCCGGCCTCCGACACCGTCTGCTGACGGTCCCGGCCCGCCGGCGGGCACACCCGCGCGAGCCAGGAGACCAGCAGGCGGTTGACCTCCCGGGGGCGTTCCTGCTGGACCCAGTGGCCGCAGCCGTCCAGCAGGTGGGAGGAGACCAGGGCGGGGAGCGTGGTCGGGAAGGCGGCGATGGCGTCGGCCAGCCAGGTCGTGGAGGCGTCCAGGGCTCCGCCGACGAACAGGGACGGCTGGGTGAGCGGGGCCCCTTCGAGGTCGGCGAGGTCCTCCCAGTCGCGGTCCATGTTCCGGTAGCGGTTGAGCGCCCCGGTCATGCCGGTGCGCTCGAACTCCCCGGCGCAGTGGTCGAGATCGTCCTCGGTGAGCCAGGAGGGCCGGCCGGCGGGGAAGCGGTCGCGCAGGGTGCCGCCCGCGCTGACGAAGTGCGGGTCCGGCTCCCCCGGGGCCGGCATGGTGTCGGCGGACAGGGCCGCGTAGAAGCCCGCCAGCCAGCCCCGGACGTCGGGCTCGATCTCGGCCTCGGCGCGGCCCGGCTCCTGGAAGTAGGAGACGTAGAACTCCTGCCCGCCGGCGCCCGGGCCCGCGCCCATCCGCGCGAAGACCTCGCTGGGGCGGGGGCCGCCCGGCGGGGTGTAGGGAACGCTCAGCAGGCCCACCGCGCGGAACACCTCGGGGTGGAGCAGGCCGGAGGCGGCCGCGATGTTCGCGCCCCAGTCGTGCCCGACGACCACCGCCGTCCGCTCGCCCAGGGCGCGCACCAGGGCGAGGTTGTCCTCGACGAGGGCGCGCATCCGGTACTCCGGCGTCGCGGACGGCTTGGAGGAGCGGCCGTAGCCGCGCACATCGAGGGCCACCGCCCGGTACCCGGCCGCCGCGAGCGCGGGCAGCTGGTGGCGCCAGGAGTACCAGGACTCGGGGAAGCCGTGGACGAGCAGGACCAGCGGCCCGGCCCCCTGCTCGACCAGGTGCAGCCGCCCGGCGGGGGCCTCGACGGTGCGGTGGCGCGGACGGCTCGACTCGGTCATGGGGACTCCTCGGGATCCGGTGGCCGCGGTGGCTGCGGCGGTGGCTGCGGCGGTGGAACCGATCATGCGGCCCGTCGGCCCGGGGATGCGAACAGCCTTGACGTTTTGGCAAACTCGCAGGACAGGGGCGGTGGGCGGAGGCCCCACCGAGGAAGGGCCCACCGAGGAAGGGCCCCGTCGAGAAGGGCGGAACCGCGATGACCGGGAACGGCACCACCACCGGCGGGCCGGCCGGGGACGACGTCGCCGACGTACTGGCGGCCGTGGGGCCCCGGCTGCGGGCCGCGCGCGTACGGCACGGACACACCCTCACCGAGGCGAGCCGCGCGGCCGGCGTCGCCCTCAGCACCCTGTCGCGGGTCGAGAACGGCCGGCGCAGGCCCACCCTGGACCTGCTGCTGCACCTGGCGAGGGCCTACGGCGTCTCGCTGGACGAACTCGCCGGCCTCGCGCCCGCCCCACCCCGCGAGGCGCCGCGGCCCGCGCCGCGGCGCCCGGCGGGCGGCAAGGCCGTGCTGCCGCTGACCCGGTACGTCGGCGGCCTGCACGCCCACAAGCACGTCCTGCCCGCCACCGAGACCCCGCCGTCGCGGCCCCGGCAGGTCTCGCACGAGGGGTACGAGTGGCTGTGCGTGCTCTCCGGCCGCCTGTGGCTGGCACTCGGCGACCGCGACCTCCTCCTCACCGCCGGGGAGGTCGCCGAGTTCGACACCCGCACCCCGCACGGGCTCGCCAACGCCGGACACGGCGGACCGGCCGAGTACCTGATCATGTTCGGACCGCAGGGCGAACGCCTGCGCCCCCGCACCGGGCCCCCGGCCCCCTGAGGCACCGACCGTACGGCCGGGGCCGGGCCACGGTCGGCGGCCCGCACCCTGACGCCCCCCCCCGGCCCCGGCCCGGCCCCGGCCCCGCCCCCGGTCAGCCGATCACCGCGTCCACCTCGACCTCCACCAGCCACCGCTCGTCGATGAAGCGCGACACCTCCACGAACGTGGTGGCCGGGCGGATCAGCGAGAACCGTTCCCCGTGGGCGCGCGCCGCCTCCCGCCACTGGCTCATGTCGGTGAGCATGACGCGGGTCCGCACGACGTCCGCGAGGACGGCGCCGGCTTCCCGCAGGGCGGCTTCGGCGATGTCCAGGCAGCGGACGGTCTGGGCGTGGACGTCGCCCTGGCCGACCGTCGTGCCGTCCTCGCCGATCGGGGCGGTGCCCGCGACCGCGACGTGGTTGCCCTTGCGCACGGCCCGGGAGAAGCCGATCCGCGGTTCGAGGGGCGAGCCGGAACTGACTGTCTGTCGAGTGCTCTCCATCGCCCCATCGTGCCCCACCGGCACACCCGTCACCCCGCACCGGCACACCCCGCCGCGCCGCGCCCACGCACCCGCCGCGCCGCGGGCACGCGCGGGTCGGGCCGGGCGCCCGGCCGCGTCCGCCACCCTCATCCGCGCGGGTCACCAGCGCAGGCCGAATCCGCGGCCGGAGGGGAGAAAGGAAGCCGACCGACTCCCCGTACGAAGGTATGGACAATGACCCAGAGCATCACCAGGCCCGACGCCGAGCAGCGGCAGGCCGACGCCGCGCTCGTCTCCAGCGTCGAACAGGCCCTGGCCATGGAACGCCTGCACCGGATCGCCGACCCCGAGGAACGCCTGGCCTACTACCAGGACACCGTCTCGGAGGACGTCTACAACCTCGGCATCGCGAACAACGTGCTCCTGTTCGACCTGCTGGACGAGAACGTCTTCTCCCGGATCGAACTGCGGGAGAAGGACGCCAAGTACGCGTCGCCGCCCTACGGCGCGCAGAGCCTGCTCGACGTGGTCACCGCGTTCCTGCGCCCCCGGTTCTCGGCCGGCATCGACCCGAAGTTCGACGTGTACGCGACCGCCGGCGGCTCGGGCGCCCTGGAATGCCTGGCCTTCGGGCTGATCCACGGCGGGGTGCTCAAGCCCGGGGACCGCGTCATGCTGCCGGCCCCGTTCTGGCCCGGCTTCCTGTGGTGCTTCCAGCAGCGGCCCGGACTGCAGTGCGTGCCCGTGCGTCTCGACGGGGCGGACCACCTCACCCTGACCGTCGACGCCCTCCAGCACGCGTACGACGCCGCCTCCGAGCCCAAGCCCAAGCTCCTCGTCCTGACCAACCCGCACAACCCGCTGGGCGTCAACTACAGCGAGGAGCTGCTCGACGACGTCTGCCGATGGGCACTGGACAAACAGATGCACATCGTCTCCGACGAGATCTACTCCTACTCCCAGAGCACCGGCACGGACGGCTTCCACAGCGTCCTGTCGACCCGGGCCTACGCCACCGACCCCGACCGCATCCACCTCGTGTACGGGCTGACCAAGGACTTCGGACTGTCCGGCTTCCGGATCGGCTTCCTCGTCTCCAAGTCGAACGACGTGCGCCGGGTCATGCAGGGCGACGAGACGCTCAAGTCGCTGACCTGGTTCGGCCCGCTCGACTCCCTCAAGAGCGCCTACGTGCGCAAGCTGTTCCTCACCGACGACGGCAAGCCGAGCGACTTCCCGAAGACCCTCATGGCCGACTACGCCGGACGCCTGGAGACGGCCTTCGACCGGACCGCGGCGAAGCTCGGGGAGCACGGCATCCGGTACGTGGGCGACGACGGGAAGCCCGGGGACCGCAACGCCGCCCAGTTCTTCCTGCTCGACCTGAGCGCCCACCTCGACAAGGCGTTCCCCCCGGACCTGGTGCCGATCAACCACGAGATCGACCAGCGCGAGGCCCTCCTGGGGGCGTACCTGCTGAAGGACGCGAAGGTCAGCCTCCTGCCCGGCGGGGAGATGCACTGCCCCAGGCCCGGCTACTTCCGGATGTGCTACACCGCCGACACCACCGACCGGGTCGAGAAGGCCGTAGACGCCATGGCCGCCTCGCTCGCGAAGCTCAAGCCCGCCAAGGCCTGACGCCCCGCACGGCCCTGGCACCGCACGGCCCTGGCACCGTACGGCCCTGAAGCCGCCGGGCCGCTACCGGGTGCGCGGCTGGTTGAAGCGCAGCATGTTGCCCGACGGGTCCCGGAAGGCGCAGTCGCGCACCCCGTAGGGCTGGTCCATCGGCTCCTGGAGGACCTCCGCGCCGGCCGCCCGCAGCCGCTCGAAGGTGGCGTCGCAGTCGTCGGTGCGGAAGATGACGCCGCGCAGCAGGCCCTTGGCCAGCAGTTCGGCGGCGGCCCGGCGGTCGGCCTCGGCGGCGTGCGGGTCGGCCAGCGGGGGCTCCAGGACGATCTCCACGCCGGGCTGGTCGGGCGAGCCGACGGTCACCCAGCGCATGCCCTCGAAGCCGACGTCGTTGCGCACCTCGAAGCCGAGGACGTCGCGGTAGAAGGCGAGCGCCCGGTCGTGGTCGTCGACGGCGATGAAGCACTGTGCGAGTTCGATGCTCATGGGCGTCACGCTACGGGAGCGCCGGGGCCGCCGTCCCCCCGGGCGGCGGGCCCGGCGCCCGGGGTGCCGCGGGTCTCGGTGCGCCGCACCGGGCGGGTGCGGATCTTGGCGATGCAGGCCGGGATCGCCGCGCCCGGCTCGTGGTCGCGGGCCCGGTAGGCGCTGGGGCTCTCGCCGACCAGCTCGGTGAAACGGGTGCTGAAGGAGCCCAGCGAGGTACAGCCCACCGCCATGCACACCTCGGTCACGCTCAGGTCCCCGCGCCGCAGCAGCGCCTTGGCCCGCTCGATCCGGCGGGTCATGAGGTAGCTGTACGGGGTCTCGCCGTAGGCGGCGCGGAAGCTGCGCGAGAAGTGGCCGGAGGACATCAGCGCGGTGCGGGCCAGCGCCGGCACGTCCAGCGGCTGCGCGTACTCGCGGTCCATCCGGTCCCGGGCCCGGCGCAGCCGCACGAGGTCGTCGAGCGGCACCCGGTTCGCGGGAGCCGAGCCGGCGGACGAAGACGGGGACGAGGACGGGGACGGGGAGGACACACCGGCCACCGTACCGACTCCCGCCGACAGCCGGCGCGCGCCGTCCGGGGTCCCCCGCCCGGCGCAGTCCGCTCGCGCCCGGCCCGCCGCACCGACCACCCTGGAGGGACGGCCGGACGGCGGAGAGACGGCGGAGAGGGCGACACCGGGGTGCACGGCGACGACCAGCGACCCACCGGCCCGCGCGCCCCCGGCAACCGGACGGTGGCGCTCGCCGTGCTGGCCGCCACCGCCGCCGTGCTGCTCGTCCAGGCCGCCACCGGCACCAACTCGCGCCTGGTCCTGCAGCTGGTGCTGCTGCCCGCGCTGCTGGCCGGCCTGGGCACCGTCGCCCAGACGGTGGCCGCCGCGGTGTGGGTGACCGCCGTGATCGTCGTCCACTCGCTGCTGTTCCCGCCCGGCGACCTGACGGCCCGCCTCGGCACCCTGCTGCTCGTGGTGGTCGCCCAGGCCGTCGTGATCGGCCTGTGCACCCGGCGGGTGCGGCGCGAGACGCAGCTGTCCCGGATGCGGCAGAGCGCCGTCGCCCTCCAGCGCCAGCTGCTGCGCCCGCTGCCCGTCACCACCCCGGACCTGCGCCTGGACGGGCTGTACCGGCCGGTGGAGCAGGACGCCATGGTCGGCGGCGACCTGTACGACGTCGCCGACACCCCGCACGGCACCCGGGTGCTGGTCGGCGACGTCCAGGGCAAGGGCCTGCCCGCGATCGGGACGGGCTTCGCGGTGCTGAGCGCCTTCCGGGAGGCGGCCTTCCGCGAGGCACGGCTGCCCGACGTCGCCGACGCCCTGGAGGCGGCGGTGGAGCGGCACAACGCCTACGCGGTGCAGAGCGGCGAGCAGGAACGGTTCGTCACCGCCACGGTGCTGTGCGTCGGCGGGGCGGACCCCGAGGCGGGCCCCGAGGCGGACGCGGGCCCCGCCCCGGGCCCTTCTGCGGGCCCCGGGGCGGACACGGCCGGAGGCGCGGGCGGGAGCGGGGGCGCCACCGAGGTACGGGCCGTCAACTGCGGCCACCTCTCCCCCTACCTGCTGCACCCCGACGGCCGCGTGGAGCCCGTCACCCTGGACGCCGGCATCCCGCTCGGCCTCGCCGCCCTGGCCGGCACCGGCGAACCGCGCCCCGTACGGCGCTTCGCGCTGCCCGGCGACGGGGTGCTGGTCCTGCTCACCGACGGCATCACCGAGGCCCAGGACGCCTCCGGCGCCTTCTACCCCGTCGAACAGGGCCTGGCCGACCTCGCCGCCGTCCCCGCCGACGCCCTGCCCGAGGCCCTCGACCGGCGGGCCCGCCGTTGGAGCGGCGGGCGCAGCCGCGACGACGTCACCGTCCTCGCCCTGCGCCGCCCCGCCCCGTAGGCCCCAGGCCGTCCGCGGGGACCATCGGGCCGTCCATGGGGCCGTCCGGCCCTTGACCCCCGGCTGCGGGTTCCACCTGCGGCGATCTAGGGTGCTGGCATGATCCCCACACCGATATCCGGTTCCGAGCCCGACCCGACCGACGGCCTGACGGGCGACCTGACCGACGGTCCGACGGACGACTTCCTGACCGACCCCGTCCAGGCCCTGCGGGTGATGATGGAGGGCAACGCCCGGTTCGTCGCGGGCAACCCCGAACACCCCAACCAGGACGCCGGGCGCCGCACGGCGCTCGCCCCGGCCCAGCGGCCCTTCGCGGTGCTGTTCGGCTGCTCGGACTCCCGGCTGGCCGCCGAGATCATCTTCGACCAGGGCCTGGGCGACCTGTTCGTGGTGCGCACCGCCGGCCACGTCACCGGGGCCGAGGCGCTGGGCAGCATCGAGTACGGGGTGAGCGTGCTGGACTGCCCGCTGGTCGTCGTCCTCGGGCACGACTCCTGCGGTGCGGTGGCGGCCGCGCTGGACTCCCTGGAGGAGGGCCGGCTGCCGGGCGGCTTCGTGCGGGACGTGGTGGAGCGGGTCACCCCGAGCGTGCTGTCCGCCAAGGCCGCGGGCATCGAGGACCGGGACGGCATCGTCGACGAGCACATCCGCCAGACCGTGGACCTGCTGGTGGAGCGCTCGCAGGCGCTGGCCGCGCGGATCGCCGAGGGGAAGGTGGCCGTGGTCGGCCTGTCCTACCGGCTGCTCGACGGCCGGGCCCGGCTGGTCGCCTCCCGCGGGCCGGTGGGCTGACGGGCGGCGCGCGGTAGCGGGGCGGCCGTCCTCGGGGCTCTTCGGGGCTCTTCGGGGCTCTTCGGTGCCGTACGGGAACGTACGGGAACGTACGGAACGCGATGTCCGATCACCGCCAGCGCCCCCGGGCGGGCGGGGGCAGAGTCGGTGACCGACGGCGACGCGGATCTCCCGCGTCGCCGGGTTCCGAGTTTCCCGAGTTTCCGAGGACGGCAGTTCCCGTGCACAAGGTCATCGATCTCAAGGTCCTGTACTTCGGTACCCCCGTGGTGCTGATCGGCTCCCGCAACGAGGACGGCAGCGCCAACCTGATGCCGATGTCCTCGGCGTGGTGGCTGGGGCAGTCGTGCGTGCTGGGCCTGGGCGACAGTTCCCAGACCGCCGCCAACCTGCGGCGCGAGGGCGAGTGCGTGCTCAACCTGCCGTCCTCCGCGCAGGTGGGCTCCGTGGACGCCCTCGCGCTGCTGACCGCCAACCCGCACATCGCCGAGTACCGGCAGAAGCAGGGCTACCGCCACGAGCGGCGCAAGTTCGCCGCCGCCGGCCTGACCGAGCTGCCCGGCGAGCTGGTGAAGGCGCCGCGCGCCGCCGAGTGCCCGGTGCAGCTGGAGTGCCGGGTGGAGTCGGCGACGGCACTGACGGGCGGCGGGCGCACCGCCTTCGAGGTGACGGTGGTGCGCGCCCACGTCGAGGAGAGCCTGCTGGTGCCCGGCAGCGACCACTACGTCGACCCGGTCGGCTGGGACCCGCTGATCATGAAGTTCTGCGAGTTCTTCGGCGACGGTCGGCGTCTGACGCCCTCCCGCCTCGCCGAGGGCTGGCAGATGCCCGGGCGGATGCCCGCCGCCGTGTGACGCGGCCTCGGCTCGGTCCCGCGCCCGCCGTTCCGGCTCCCGCTCCGGCTCCGGTTCCTGCTGGTGCTGGTGGCCCTGTCGTGTCCGCGGCCCGCCCGACCGCTCCGCTCACGGGGCGACGGTCGCGCCGCTCACCGCCGGGTGCCCCGGCTCACGGGGCGACGGTCGCGCCGCAGGAGTCGCACACCCGGGTCGCGGGCAGTTCGAGGAAGCAGTTCGGACAGATCGCCGGCGGGCGCGGCACGGCGGTGGCGGCGGCCTTGCGCTCCACCGAGGCGCGCAGGCGCGGGGCCAGGGCGGGTATGCCGCCGTCGGCGGGCAGGTCGGCGCCGAAGTGCCGGTAGCAGGCCAGCCGGGCGGCGGCCGCGTGCTGCTCGCGGTCCATCTCCGCGGCCACCGGTGGCTGTCCGGCCACCGCCAGCACCTCCTGGTAGCCGGGGCCGACCCTGCCGTCCGTGGCGTGCACCACCAGGGCCGTCAGCGGCGGGTCGCCGCGCCGGTGCGCCTCGCGGATCACCAGGGACAGCACCTTGCCGATCCAGTGCCGCTGGTTGATCCGGGTGCGCACCCCGGAGGCCTCCTGGACCGCCTCGGCCAGGTCCGCGTAGCTGATCACCGCGTGGTAGCGGCCCGCCACCTCCACCAGGGCCGGGTAGGCCGCCCTGGTCCACACGATGTGCGCCTGGCCGGCGCTCACCGCCGCGCCGTCCGACGCCCGCCAGTAGCTGTGCTGCTCCGTCATCCGCCCGCCCCTGTCCGTCTTGTCCGTGTCTGTCCTCCGCAGGCCCCCGCCGGGAGCGAGGCTACCCGGCCCCCGGACGCCACCTTCCGGCGGGGCCTCGCCTCGGGCCGGACTTGACTTCAAGTGCTGTTGAAGTCGTGGAATGGGTGCCGACCGCAGCCGTACGGGCATCGCGGTCGATGCCCCGCCCGTACGGCACCCGTACCGGGGCCGGGGCCGCCGCCTTCCTGATCGTGCCGACGGCGGCCCCGGCCCTCGTACACCCCCCCCCCGCACCCCTCCCGCTCACGCGTGAGCCGCCTGGCTCCCTGGGCTACCGTCCGGCCCTCGCGAATCTCGAAGGTCATTGCACTCCCCAGCTGGGGTGTTGCAACGATCCCCAGAACTCAAGTTCCCTGGCCGGGGGCCTTCGTGTTGGGCGGGCCTCAGCCACCGGAAACCCAGCTGCCCCTGCGGGCACCCGCCCCGGCGCCTCGGCAGGGCTTCCCCCACTTCACCGCCGCGAGGACGACGGTCGGCAATCCATCCCAGTCCCGGGACCGCATCTGACGCATCGTCAACTACCGACCAACAGATCCCCCAGTGCCGTCCGCCGGTGCAGCACCGCCTTGCCCGCCCGCACGGTGGTGATCAGCCCCGCGCCCCGCAGCGCCCCCGCGTGGGCGGAGACCGTGGCGGCGCTGACGCCCAGCCTGCGGGCCAGTTCGCTCGTGGTGTGCTCGCGCGCGAGCAGGTGCAGCAGCTCGCCGCGGGTCGCTCCGAGCACCGCGGCCAGGGCGCGTTCCCCGGAACGGCCGTCGGGGCGGGGCAGCAGCCCGGTCCCGGCCGGGTAGGTGAGGGCGACCGGGCGGCCGGGGGGTTCGGCGGGCAGCGCGGGGCCGTACCAGTGGAAGGTCGGCAGCAGGAGCAGCCCGCGCCCGGCCAGGCGGATCTCCCCGGGCGCGCCCGGCAGCTCCCACACCGCCTCCCGCAGGCGCGCGCCGGGCACCAGAGCGGCCAGCAGCGCCGCCGCGCCGTCCTGCGCCAACTGCACGGCCCGGCGGGCGAATTCGGCGCGGTGCAGGTCCCGCACCTGGTCCCAGACCGGGGCGAGCAGCGTCTCGTACGCCGCGTGCTGCGCCCGGTGGACCAGCCGCCGGGCCGGCGCGTCACCCCGGGCGAGGTCGCGCACCCAGGGCGGCGGGGCGCCCCGCACCGGCTCGTACGCGCGGCGCAGCTCGGTGCGGACGTACCCGGGCGGGGCGGTGCGGACCTGCTCCAGCGCCTCGGGCAGGCCGTCGGCGAAGACGTCGAGGAAGGCGGGCGCGCGGCCGGCCGGGACGAGGTCGGCCAGCGGGGCGGCGGACGGGGGCAGGGCGTGCAGGGCCCGGCGGCGCCAGGGGGCGTGCAGCGGGTCGGCGTCGGTGCGGCACATCGTGGCCAGCGCGGTGTTGAGCTCCTGGAGCGGCGCGGGGCGGGGGGCGAGGGTGATGCGGGTGAAGTCCTGCGGGGTGAAGTGGATCCGCAGCACGGTGCCTCCTCGCGGCCGGTGTCCATCCTTGAGCGCTGGGCCTCAAGGATGGCCCGGGGGCGGCCGCCCGGCCGAACCTGGCCGCATGAACCGCGACTTCGACGTCCGTCTCCCCCTGAGCCGGCGCGCCCTCATCAGGTCCGCGACGGCGGCACCCGCCGCGCTCCTGCTGCCGGCTCCCGCCGCGTCCTCGGCCCCGTCCCCGCCCCCGTCCCCGTCTTCGTCCTCGGCCCCGTCCCCGTCCCCGTCCCCGTCTTCGTCTTCGTCTTCGTCCTCCGTCCCGTCCCCGTCGGGCGTCGTCCTGGCCCTGCCCGCGCCGACCGGGCCGTACCCGGTGGGCTGCCGGTCCGTGTACCTGGTCGACTCCTCCCGGCCCGACCCGCTGACGCCGGAACTCCCGGTGCGGGAACTGATGGTGACGTTCCTCTACCCGGCCGCCGCCCACTCCCCCGCCGTGCCCGCACCGCAGCTGCCGCCCGGGGCGGCGGCCTGCTTCGGGCGGATCGCCCCACTCACCCCGCTGCGGCTGCCCGCCACGGGCGTGGACTGGGCCGCCACCCGCACCCACGCCCGTCCCGACGCCGCCCCCGCGTCCGGGGGCCGCCGGCCGGTGCTGGTGTACAGCCCCGGCGGCGGCGATCCGCGCGGCCTCGGGACCTGCCTGGGCGAGGAGTTGGCCTCCCACGGCGCGGTGGTGGTCCTGGTCGACCACCCGGGCGACGCGCTCGCGGTGGAGTTCCCGGGCACCACCGCCTTCCGCACCGAGCCCGTACGGGCCACCGTCCTGCGCGGTGACCCCCGCGACGAACCGGCGCTGTGGCGCACCGTGGTCGACACCCGGATCGCCGACCTGCGCTTCGTCGTCGACCGGCTCCACCACGCCGCCGAACTGCCGCTGCCACCCGGCCTGGCCGCCGCCCTCGACCTCGGCCGCCTCGGCCTGTACGGGCACTCGGCGGGGGCGAGCGCCGCCACCGAGGTGTTCCACGAGGACCGCCGCGTACGCGCCGCCGTCAACCTGGAGGGCTACCTCGACCACCCGCCCACCACCCCGGGCGCCGACCCGCAACCACTGCGGATCACCGCGGAGGGCACGGACCGCCCGCTCCTGCTGCTCGGCAGCGAACTCTTCCCCCACCGGGAGGAACTCGACCGCTCCTGGTCGGTCCTGGCCGCCCGCTCGCCCGGACGCGTCCGCCGCGCCCTCCTGCCCGCCACCAACCACTGGGCCTTCACCGACTACGCCGCGATGGTCCCCCGCCTCCAGCGGGCCGGCCTCCTGACCCCCGCCCACCGCACCACCCTCGTCGGCCCCCTCCCCGCCGCCACCACCGTCCCCCTCCTGCGCACCACCGTCCGCCGCTTCCTCACCCACCACACCCCCACCCGCACCTGACCCTCGGCGCCCCGTCCCGCGCCAGAAGTCGGCCCCGCCGACTTCCCGCGCGCCCCGCCGCGCACCACGGGCGTGGCACCAGGTCCTGGGACCGACCGGCCTACGTCCGCAGCCCGTTACGCCCGCCGTGCCCGCCCGCGTACCGTCCCCGTCATGGATGCCACAGGGACTTTGGACGAGGCGCTCGAGCGTCTGCACCGCTCGGGGCCCGAGCGGCTCGGGCGGCTCACCAACCACGCGCCGATGGCCGTCGAGGCCCTCGCGGCCCGTGGACGGGCGGGTGCGGTGCACCGTTGGCTCGACCTGTACGCCCGCAAGCTGGAGGAGTTCCCGTCCCGCGTCGAGCCGGTCACGGCCGCCGACTGGCGTTCGGCCCTCGGTGAACCGGGCCGGGTGGCCGACTGGATCGGCTTCTTCGAGCGCGAGGTCTCCGAACGTCCCTGGCGCGATGTGCTCGGCCGGTGGTGGCCCCGTCTTCTGCCCGGCCTGTACGGCGGCTCCACGCATCCGGTGATCCGGGTGGGTCACGCCGTCCGCACGCTGCTGTCCGGCGAGGTCACCGAGCCCCGGCTGTCCGAACTCGCCCACGGCCTGGGCTACTGGGCCGCGCGCCACCGGCCCGTCACGGGTCTCGCCCCGCCGGCCCGCACCGCCGGCGCCGACGGCGCCGCCGCCGCTCTCGACGCGGTGCCGCGCATCGCCGTCCAGGACGGCGGCTTCCCCGCCCGGCTCGACCGCGTCGAGGTGCTGCCGGTGTGGGCGGGCGCGGTGGTGGAGCCGGCCGAGGCGCACCGCCGCCTCACCGAGCTGGTGCGGGCGGCGACCCACCGGTACGCCACCCACGGCCACGGCGAGGAGACGATGCTCGTGCACGCCGCCACGGCTCCCAACGCCGTGCTGCGCGTGCTGCCCGCCCTCCCGCGCGACCTGTGGCCCTCCAGCCTCCGGTCCGCCTGGACGGCCTGCGCGGCGGTGACCGCGATGTACGCGCCGGCCGTGGCCGTCCCGTGCGCCGCGCCCGGTGGCCTCGCTCCCGAGGAGGTCTTCGAACTCGCCCTGTCGCACGGCGACGAGCACGTCATCAAGTTGACGGACACGGCCCTCGACGTCGGCGACGCGCCGGCCCTGGCGGCCGCTCTGCGCTCCATGGAGCTGACCCCTCCGATGGGATGACCGCAGCCCCGTCCGCGCGGGACGCCGTAGGAGGCTCCGGGCCCGGGCCCCGGGGGGTGTCCCGTGGCGGTGCCGCGGTTCACGTTCCCTCCCTGCCGTCGGCGAGACGGCGGCGCCACCACGGGTCGGGGCGCCGCTGCCGCCGGTCGGCGAAGGGATCCGGCGGGGTGCGCCGGAGGCAGGCCGCTTCCGGCACGGCCACGCGGCGTCCTGGCTCCTCGCGGGCGCGGGCGGGCAGTTCCCGCAGCAGCTGGTCGAGGACGTCCCGGGCGTGCCGCACGTCGTCGAAGGAGCATCCTCGGCACGAGCCGTGCGCGCCCTGCGGGTAGCGGGGGCGGCGTCCTGTCGGCAGGGTGAAGGCGCGGTGGCGGCGCGGGGCCCGGTCCGTGGCACCGGGGTGCACGCAGTAGTCGGTGGAGAGCTGTTCGACCCGGTGTGTCGCCGGGCCGGCGCGGGTCGAGAGCCGGGGGATGCGCGCCGGTGGCGGATCGTCCCAGGTGCGCGGCTCGTGTCGGTGGTCGGTGCGGAGCCCGGCCGGCCGTCTGCGCGGCATGGGCCTTTCGGGCGGCGGTCATGAGGGTCGTGACGATCATGAGGCCGGCTCGCCGGGGTGCCGGGAGCCCTTGGCCGTACGCGGGACGTCGGGCCCGCCGGCTTCCCGCGCGGGGGCGGGCCCGGCGGGGCGCTCCTGCGGGGGCACGGTGATCAGTGGGTGGTAGTGGGTGACTTCGGCGGGTTCGTCGACGGGGCGGCCCTCGGCCTCGATCCAGGCGTGGGCGCGGAAGGGCGCGGTGCGCACGCCGGTGCGCCAGGTGGGCCAGGTGCCGCGGGCGCGGCACAACAGGGCCGCGGCGATGGAGCGTTGGAGGCATCCCTGGCCGGCGCAGCGCATGCTGAGGGCGACGACGGCCTGCCGGGCGGCTTGGGCCTGGGGGCGGTCGGCGGGGCGGGCGCCGCGGCGCAGGGCGAGCATGACGCGGCGGATGCGGGCCGGGGGGAGCCGTTCGATCAGCCGGGCCGCGCCGATGGCGGCGAGTGCGGCGGGGCGGCGGTGCCAGGGCGGGCGGCCGGTTCGGGTGGCGTGGGCGTGCAGGCTCATCCGGTGACCAGTCCGGCGGTGCGCAGGTCCTCGTGCAGCCGTCGGGCGTCGGAGCGGGCCCGCTCGGCGGTGACCGGGTGGCGGCGGCCGAGGTCGGTGGCGATCTCGTCGGTGGTGCGGCCGTCCAGCAGGGCGCGCAGGATGAGCAGCCCGGTGCGGTTGAGCTGGTAGTAGCGGCCGGTGCGCTCGTGCAGGAGGACGGCGCCGTCCTCGGTGGCGGTGAGGGTCACGTCGGGGCTCAGTTCGGCGGCCATGCGCGCTCCTTGGGCGAGGGGGCGGCGGTCGGGTGGGCGGCGGCGGGGTGGGCGCGCAGCCAGTGCTCGCAGGCGAGGGTCGCGTCGAGGGCCGCGTAGGGGGTGCCGGGCGGGTAGAGCCCGAGGCAGGCGCGGCGCAGCGCGTCGGGGTCGACGAGTCCGGCGCGGGCCAGGGCGCTGTCCTCGATGAGCGCGGCGAGGGCGGGGCGGTGGCGGGCGAGTCCCTGGTGGGTGTCGGGAGTGAAGTCGCCTTTGCCGGTACGTCGCAGGAGCTCGGCGGGCATGTGGGGGGTGAGGGCCTCGGTGAGCAGCGGCTTGTAGGCGAAGGGTGTGCCGCGGGTGGCGGGGTCGGCGGCCAAGCAGGCGTCGAGGACCTGGTCGTCGAGGAAGGGCACGCTGTAGGGAACGCCGAAGTGGGCTGTGGTGTCGGCGAGTTGGCGCAGGGCGGAGGCGCTGTGCCGGACCATGTGGAGGGTCTGGTGCTGGGTGTGCCGTGGTGCGAGTGGCTCCGTTTCGTCGGCGAGGGCGGCGAGTTGTCGGCGCACGAGGTCGGCGGCGGTGGCGGTGGCCCAGGGCGGTAGGCGGGGTTCGGTTCCCCAGCCGAGGAGTTGGGTGGTGGGGGGCGGGTCGGGGTGGGTGAGGCGGTGGCTGGTGTGGGCGAGCCAGGCCGGGTAGGGGCGGGGGTCGGTGAGGGCGCGGAGGGCGTCGGGGAGTTTCCAGCGCAGGCGGGCGCGGTGGCCGCGCAGGTGGCGGGTGGCGGTGGCGGGGTGGTGCGGGAGGAGGGTGCGCAGGTAGGCGGGGAGGGCCTGGAGGACTTCGTCGCCGCCTTCGCCGCTGAGCCGGAGGCGGGCGCCTCGGGTGGCGAGGAGGCGGGTGACGGCTTCGTCGCGGGCCCGGGTGCGGGTCCAGGCGAACGGTTCGTCGCCCTGGGGGCCGGGGGTGTCGATGTCCGCGAACATGGCGGGGAGTTGCTCGGCGGGCAGGACGAGGCGGGTTCCGGGCAGGTGGCGGGCGGCCCGGTCGGCCCAGGCGGCGTCCTCGTGGTGGGGGTCGAGGGAGCCGAGGGTGACGGTGAGCAGGTCGGCGGGGCCGGTGGCGGCGAGGAAGCACAGGGGGGTGGAGTCGAGGCCGCCGGAGAGGTCGGCGGCGACGAGTCCGCCGACGCGGGTGCGGGCGGCGACGGCGCGGTGCAGGGCGTGGCCGAGGGCGGCGGCGGCTTCGGGGCGGGGCCGGGTGGGGGCCGGCGGGTGCCAGTGGGCACGGGTGCGGGCGGGGTGGCCGGGGGTGAGGACGGCGGTGTGGTGCGGTGGTACGGGGGTGATCCGGTGCCACAGCGGCAGGGTGTCGGCGGGGTGGGGCAGCGGGTGGGCCAGGCGCAGGGCGAGGCGTTCGACGGAGGGGGTGAGGCGGGCGGCGGCGGCGAGGGTGTCGGCGTGGTCGGCGAGGACGGGGATGCCGTGGATCTCGGCGTGGTGGAGGCGGCGCAGGGCGGACAGGGTGCCGCGGGCGGCGACGGTGCCGTGGACGGTGGCGATCAGGTGGAAGCTGCCGGCGAGGGTGTCGGCGAGGGCGAGGGCGTCGTACGGGTCGCGGACGCGTTCGGCGTGGCGGCGCAGGCGGTCGGTGTCGGTGTCGCTGGTGCCGATCACGGCGAGGGCGACCGGTCCGGCGCGGGCGGTGAGCACCTCGCCGTCGGGCCAGTGGCCGAGGATCCAGGGGCGCCCGCTCGGGTGGTGCAGGGCGCGGCGTTCGGCCGCGCCCTGCACCGGGGTCAACGCGGCCGCGGCGGGCCCGGTTTCGGTGTCCGGCAGGACCACGAACCGGGTCTGCCGGTGACCGCTCACGGCCCGGTCCTCAGGGGGCGAGGTAGTAGCCGTGGACGTCGGACTGGTTGCCGATGTCGAAGCCTCGGGTGAGGTCCGCGAAGTCGCCGAGTTCGATCAGCATGGGGGGCTCGTACACGTCGTCGTCGGTCATGGCAATGTCCTCTCGTTGGCGGGGAGTTGGACACGATCGCCGGCCGGCTGGCTCCACTCTTCCCTCTCGGTTCGCCGACGGACAAGCGCTGCCGGGGGCTTCGGCCGGATCCCGTCGGCGCGCGCGGGTGTGGTCGGCGGCGCTGACGGGACTGGTGGGCCCCGGGGTGGCGGGGCGGCGGTGGCGGCGGGAGGTGCGGCCGGTTTCGGCCAGCCTGCGGCGAAGTGGTGTAGACCTGTCCGGACGCCGGGCAGGCCCGGGCCGGGCCGGGAGTTCGTGTTCGCGGCCCGGCACCCCTGAGCCCGGGCACGCCCCTCGGTCCCGGGCACGCCCCTCGGTCCCGGGCGCGCCCCTCGGTCCCGGGCGCGTCCCTGATCCCGGATGTGCGCGAGAAGTCGGCCGGGTCGACTTCTCGCGTGCGGGAAGGGTGTTCCAGGGCCTGCGGCACGCTCAGGCGGTCTGCTCGGCGAGGGTGTGGGCGACGAGGGCGTTGGCGTGGCCGTGGCCGAGGGCGTGCTCGGCCTTGAGCCAGGCGACGAGTTCCATGTGCTTGGTGAGCGGGGAGGCGCGGATGAGGTCCTTCCACTCCGCGATCGGGCGGCCGTACTTCTTCTCGATGGACGGGAAGTAGGAGGCGGGGCCCTTCACGGCGGCGGCCTTGGCAACGGCGGCGGCCTCGGCAGCGGCGGCGGTCATGAGCGGTTCCTCTCGAAGGGCACAGCGGGAAGCGGTGCGGTCACGGATGAGGACCGTGACCGCACCGCGAACTCATCGCCCCCGCCGGGTGATCCCCGTCACACCCCGGCGGTGGCCCGGCCGCGGCGGCGGCGTCCGGCGGGCGGGGTGGGGTCGGCGTCCCAGGCGGCGACGGGGTTGCCGAGCCAGCGGCCGGCGCCGGGGACGCTCTCGCCGCGCATGACCAGGGAGGCGGGGCCGACGGTGGTGCCGGCGCCGAGGGTGGAGTTGAGCAGCACGATGGAGTGCGGGCCGGTGGTGGAGCCGGCGGCGAGGTGGACGGGGCCCAGGCGCATGACGCGGTCGTGGAAGAGGTGGGTCTGCAGCACGGTGCCGCGGTTGACGCTGGCGCCGGCTTCGACGGTGACGAGGTCGGTCTCGGGCAGCCAGTGGGTCTCGCACCACACGCCGCGTCCGATGCGGGCGCCGAGGCTGCGCAGCCAGGCGTTGAGGTAGGGGGTGCCGGTGATGGTGTGGCCGCCGAAGGGCATGGCGAGTTCCTCGACGAAGGTGTCGTAGAGCTCGTTGCGCCACACGAAGGAGGACCACAGCGGGTGTTCGGCGACGCGGAAGCGGCCGACGAGCAGCCATTTGGCGGCGGTGGTGACGGCGCAGGCGATGACGGCGGCGGCGGTGAGGACGAGTCCGGCGGCGGCGAGGGCGGCGCCCAGCCCGTAGTCGTCGCGCAGTTCCTGCAGGGCGGCGAGGACGAGGTCGCCGAGCAGGGCGGCGAGGACGATGGGCAGCAGTCGGCACAGTTCGACGCCGGCGCGCGCCCACATCAGGCGCCGGGGCGGGTCGTAGGTGCGGGCTTCGGTGCCGGTGTCGGCGACGCGGGGCAGGGCGAAGGCGGGGCGGCCGAGCCAGGAGGAGCCTTCGGGGGCGTGGGCGGGGGTGTCGGACAGGACGCCGACGAGGGAGTTGTCGGGCAGGTGGCGGCCGGGGCCGACGATGCCGGAGTTGCCGACGAAGGAGCGGCGTCCGACGTGGGCGGGGCCGAGGTGGAGCCAGCCGCCGCGCAGTTCGTAGGGGGCGACGAGGGTGTCGTCGGCGAGGAAGGCGCCGTCGTCGACGCGCATCAGGCCGGGCAGGGCGAGCACGGTGGAGGCTTCGACGCGGCGCCCGACGCGGGCGCCGAGCAGGCGCAGCCACACGGGGGTGAAGAGGCTGGCGTAGAAGGGGAAGAGGGTGCGCCGGGCGGTGTCGCTGAGGCGGCTGACGGCCCAGGCGCAGAAGGCGACCCGGCCGGTGGCGGGGTGGAAGCCGGGGCGCAGCGGGCGGGACAGGAGGCGGACGAGGAGCGCTATGAGGGTGGCGTAGCAGGCGAGGGTGAGGGCGGCGAGGGGGATGGTGGCGGGCAGGAGTCGGATGACGGCGCCGGCCAGGGTGGCGTCGGTGTCGATCATCGGGTAGACGATGAGCAGGGCGGGCAGGGCGGCGATGATCGGGACGAGGCCGAAGACGGCGAAGCCGGCGCCGTAGGCGAGGTTCCAGCCGCGCGGGGCGGGGGCCGGGGCGGTGGTGGGCCAGTCGGCGGGGGCTTCGGCGGCGGGGCGGGCCGGGGATCCGGTCCAGTGTTCGCCGGGTGGGACGGCGGTGGTGGCGGTGAGGCAGGAGCCGGGGGCGATCTCGGCGCCGGCGCCGACGCGGGCGCCGGGCATGAGGGTGGCGCGGTGGCCGACGCGGGCGCCTTCGCCGATGTCGATGTGGCCGAGGTGGAGGGTGTCGCCGTCGAGCCACCAGCCGGCGAGGTCGGCTTCGGGTTCGACGCAGGCGTGGGCGCCGAGGCGGGCGAGGCCGGTGACGGGCGGCAGGGTGTGGAGGCGCACGCCGGGGCCGACGCGGCAGCCGAGTGCGCGGGCGTAGCGGGGGGCCCAGGGGGTTCCGGCGAGGGCGGCGGTGCCGAACAGGGCGGTGTAGCGTTCGGCGGCCCACAGGCGCAGGTGGACGTGGCCGCCGCGGGGGTGGCTGCCGGGGCGGATGCGTGCGGTGAGCAGGCGGGCGCCGGTGGCGGCGAGCAGGGTGCGGCCGGGGGCGCTGTAGAGCAGGAGCAGGCCGGCGCCGACGGGCCACCAGGAGCTGTGGGGGGCCCAGGCGAGGTGGTCGCCGGTGAGGTTGTCGAGGGCGATCAGGACGAGGATCCAGCGCAGTCCGGCGAGGGAGAACATGCCGAGGAGCAGCAGGGTCTGCCACAGGCCGGCGCTGCGGGGGGTGCGGCGCACGGTGCGGGTGCGGGCGGTGCCGGTGGCCTCGGTGGCGGCGGTGCGGTCGGGCGGGGTGGCGGGGGTGAGGCCGTCGAGGTGGGCGGCGAGGTCGGCGAGGACGGGGTGGGCGTACAGGTCGGCGACGGAGACGCCGTTGTGGCGGGTGCGCAGTTCGGAGACGAGGCGGGCGGCGGTGAGGCTGGAGCCGCCGAGGGCGAAGAAGTCGTCGTCGGGGCCGGGGGTGGTGCCGAGCAGGCGTTGCCAGTGGGCGGCGAGCCGGCCGGCGGTGCCGTCGAGGGGCTGGGCGGTGGGGGCGGTTGCGGTGGTGGCGAGGGGCCAGGGCAGGGCGGCCCGGTCGACCTTGCCGGAGGTGCGGGTGGGCAGGGAGTCGACGAGTGCGAGGACGGGCACCAGGGGGGCGGGCAGGCGTTCCAGCAGCTGTGTGCGGGCGGTGGTGAGGTCGGGGGTGGCGCCGGGGTGGGCGACGAGGTAGCCGACGAGCAGGTCGGCGCCGGCGGGGGTCCTGCGGACGGCCGCGGCGGCGGCCCGGACGTCCGGCAGGGCCTGGAGGGCGGCGTCGATCTCGCCGAGTTCGACGCGGCGGCCGCCGAGTTTGACCTGGTCGTCGGCGCGGCCGAGGAAGACGAGGCCGTCGGGGTCGTTGCGGACGAGGTCGCCGCTGCGGTAGACGCGGGGTGAGGCGAGGGCGGGGTGGGCGCTGAACTTCTCGGCGTCCTTGGCGGGGTCGAGGTAGCGGGCGGTGCCGACGCCGGTGATGAGCAGTTCGCCGGTGGCGTGCCAGGGGACGGGGTTTCCGGCCTGGTCGACGACGGCGATCTCCCAGCCGTCGAGGGGGGCGCCGATGCGCACCGGGTGGCCGGGGAGCAGGCGGGCGGCGGTGGCGACGACGGTGGTCTCGGTGGGGCCGTAGGTGTTCCAGAACTCGCGGCCGTCGACGGCGAGGCGTTCGACGAGTTCGGCGGGGCAGGCCTCGCCGCCGACGATGATCAGGCGGACGGCGTCCAGGCATTCCTGCGGCCACAGGGCGAGCAGGGTGGGGACGGTGGAGACGGCGGTGACGCGCCGTTCGACGAGCCAGGGGCCGAGGTCGGTGCCGGCCTTGACGAGGGCGCGGGGGGCGGGCACGAGGCAGGCGCCGTGGCGCCAGGCGAGCCACATCTCCTCGCAGGAGGCGTCGAAGGCGACGGACAGGCCGGCCAGGACGCGGTCGCCGGGGCCGAGCGGGCGCTCGGGCAGGAACAGGCGGGCTTCGGCGTCGACGAAGGCGGCGGCGCTGCGGTGGGTGACGGCGACGCCCTTGGGGCGGCCGGTGGTGCCGGAGGTGAAGATGATCCAGGCGTCGTCGGCCGGGGTGGGCCAGGCCGGGGAGCCGCCGGGGCGGGCGGCGGGGCCGGGGTGCAGGGCGCGGCCGGGGCCGAGGACGGCGCAGACGGCGGCGTCCTGCCAGATCATCTCGGCGCGTTCGTCGGGGTCGTCGGCGTCGACGGGGACGTAGGCGGCGCCGCAGCGCAGGACGGCGAGGATGGCGGTGTAGAGGTCGGCGGTGCCGGAGGGGATGCGGATCCCGACGCGGTCGCCGCGGCCGATGCCGTGTGCGGCGAGCTGCCCGGCGAGGGTGTCGACCTCGTGGAGCAGGCGGCGGTAGTCGAGGACGGTGTCGCCGGTGTCGAGGGCGGGCGCGTGGGGGTGCGCGTCGGCGGTGGCGGCGACGATGTCGAGCAGGCTGCGGGGGTGGGCGGCCTGGGCCACCGGCCAGCCGGCCGCGGGGCCCTGGTGGGGGCGGGGCAGCGTGCCTGGGCCGGCCGTTTCGTGGCGTGCGTCCATGGATGGGTTTCCTTGGCTCCGGGGGTCCTGGGGAGGCGTGTTCTGGGGTTTTTCGGCCGTACGTCGTTCGGGTTCTTCGGGTTCTTCGGGTGCGGGAGCGCCCACTCACCATGACTCCGCTGGGAGTCGGCTGGATGCAGCGAAGGTTCGATCAAAGGAAATTCTCATCATCGATGCCGCAATAGGGCGACAACGGTATGAATCGAATGGCATTTCGCGGGTTTTCGATCGTTTTCGCTGGTGAAGAGTAATCGCCGAATACCGGAGCGGCCCGACGGGAGAGCGAAGAGTGATGAACGCCATGGCGACCGGCACCGTACCGGTAGTGAGGGGCTCGCTGCCGAATAGGGGGATTCCGGTCGGATCATCGGGCTGTTCACGGTTTTCACATCTTCGTGTGGGAGCCTTTCGCACCCCGCACCGCGGCGCCTTCCTGTGAGCGGGCCGGGCGAAGGCCCTTCCGGCTGGAATTCCGCTGACGACGACGGACCGCGGAACGGCCGCCCCGGCCGGAAAGGGAGCACGCTCGTCTGGTACGTGGCGTACGGCTCGAACCTGCACGCCGCCCGCCTCGCCCACTACCTGCGCGGCGGACGCCCCCAGGGCGCGGTGCGGGCCCACCCCGGCAGCCGCGACCCGCGCCCGCCGCGCCGGTCGGCGGCCACCGCCCTGCCGGGCACGCTCTACTTCGCCGGGCACTCGCTCACCTGGGGCGGCGGCGGCACGGCCTTCTACGACCCGGCACCGGTCGGCGAAGTCCCCTGCCGCGCCTACCTGGTGACGGTCACTCAGTTCAGTGACATCGCCGCCCAGGAGATGCGCCGCTCCCCCGGCACCGACCTCGACCTCGCCCCCGTCCTCGCCGCCGGGCGCGCCGAACTGGGCCCGGGCCGCTACGAAACCCTGCTGCACGTCGGCACCTTGGACGGGCACCCGCTGCTCACCTTCACCTCCCGCGCGGGCGTGGCCGGGGACGAGCCCACCTCCCCCGTCCCGGCCTACCTGCGCAACCTGGCCGTCGGCCTGGCCGAGTCCCACGGCTGGGGCCCCTGGCGCACCGCCGGCTACCTCGCCACCCGGCCCGGCGCGGCCGGGCACTGGACGCCGCGGGCGGTGGCGGCGCTGCTGGACTGACCGGCGGCGGGCCCGGACTCCCCCGCCGGGTGACGCCCGCACGGCGGTGCCCGCACCGCCGAACGGCCCCTCCCCACCGGGCCGTTCGGCAGGCCGGCCCCCGCGGCGGGCCCGCGGCGGCCCCGGGCCGGGGCCCCGGGCCCGGGCCTGTCGGAGGGCACCGCTACGGTGCCGCCCATGACCACCGACCCCACCGCATCCGTGAACTCCCCCACGCCGCAGTCCGACTGGGACCGCGAGCTCGCCGACGCCTTCGCCGTCCTGCTCGGCCGGCCGCTGGAGGAGTACGACCCGAAGGCCGTCTACGCCGCCCGCGTCGGCGGCAACCTGTTCGACGAGTCCGGCTTCGGGCGGGACGCCGCCTGGGTGCACCCGGCAGCCCTGCGCGGCGAGCGGCCGGTCGCCGCGGACCTCTACCTGTACGACGAGGCCGAGCGGACCCCGGACTTCGACGCGAGCCGCTCGGTCTTCGAATTCCGGCCCGCCGACGCGCCGGAGGCGGACCTGCCGGAGGGCTTCGCCGCCGCCGTCGAGGCCGCCTGCTTCCGCGGGGCGCTGCTGCGCGGCGCCGACCTCGGCGCCCTGGCCGAGCGGTACGGGGTCGACCTCGCCTCCCCCTCCCTGGCCGGCGCCTGGACCGTCCACTTCGCCCTGCTCGTCTGCGACGGCACCCTGCTGGACGCCCTGTGCGCCGCCCTCGGCACCGGCCGCACCCCCGAGGACCTGGTGCCCTTCTCGGCCGAGCCCGAGGAGGACTGGGAGCAGGAACTGGCCGCGATACCCCACCCCGGGCTCCGCGCCCACCTCGGCTTCTTCTGCACCGACGGCGACGAGGGCCTGATGCCCCTGCTGGAGGACGCCACCGCGGGCGGCCTGGAGGACGAGGGCTGCGAAGCCGTCGCGGGCTGGGAGGACGGGCACGGCCAGCTCGACGTCACCGTGGTCCGCCTCGGCGACCTCGTCGCCGGCCCGCGCCGCTGACCCCACCGCCGGCCCTGGGCGCCGAAGTGGCTGAACGGCTTCCTCGGCACCCGGGCCCACGGTGTCCTCTTCCCGCCGGCGGCCGTCCCGGTCGCGCTGATGACCGAGCGTCCTCGCACCTCCGCCACGGCCGTGTCGACATCCCGATGGCCCGTGCGGAGCTCCCCCCGGGGTTCGCGCTGTGCGACCGAGCCGTGTCGGCGCCCCGGACACACTACGGATCATGGCCGGTTCCCATGACCGTGGGCGCACGGCGCGGGCCCGGTTGCCTACCCTGAGGCGCCATGTGGACCTCCGCCCCGGCGGTGAGGCGTACAGGCCTCACCGCCGTCATCGCGCTCCTTCTCTGTTTCGTGACCCTGAGCCGGCCGGCCGCCGCCGTCGAGCCGCCCCCACCCCGCTTCGTGGTCTCCGTCGACGACGCCACCATGACGCCCGGCCAGATCTCCAGCGTCAATGTCACCTTCACCAACCGGGAGAGCGAACCCGTCCGGTTCGTCTACGTGATGCTGCGGGAGTTCAAGGCCGAGTTCCTCGGCTGCACCGGAGCGAGCTGGTGCTCGTTCAGTCAGGACAACACCGGCACGGAGGTGTTCAACCTGGCCGCGCCGCTGGTCCCGATCCTCCCGGGGGAGAGCCGGACCGTCCGGCTGCCCTTCCGCTTCCGCGCGGACCTGGACTGCGTCTCGCAGTGGACCGCGACCTTCCGGGTCTGGTACTCGTACTACGAGTTCGGGCAGGGGCAGACCGCCGAGGTCTTCGACCCCCCGGAGTCGATCGCCCACAGCACGCTGGTATGCCCCGCCGCGTGATCGGCCGCGGCCGCTGACGCGCGCGGACCGGGCACGGGGCCCGGACCGGCGGGGCGGCCGCGTCGAGATCCACCCGCGCGGGTGAAGCACCGCCCGCCGAACCCCCACCGCCCGTGCCCGGCAGGCTAGTCGAGGAAGGACTCGGGCCCGAAGCGCCCCCAGACCACGAAGGCGGCCAGCAGGACGTAGACCACGTCCACCGCCACCAGCCGGTACTCCCGGCGGCGCCACCGCACCAACGCCGCCCCGGCCATCAGCAGCACCAGCCCGAGGGCCGCCAACGGGACGAACACCGGCGCGACGCCGAGCACGGCGGGCAGCACCAGCCCGAGGGCCGCCAGCACCTCGACGACGCCGATGGCCCTGACTCCGCCCGCGCTGAAGTCCTCCACCCAGCGGCCGCCGGCCCCGGCCGCGGCGATCCTCTCCTTGGGCACGGCCGGCTTGAAGACCCCGCCCAGCAGGTAGGCGGTGGCCAGCAGCCCCGCGACGATCCACAGCGCGACGTTCACGGTGTTCTCCCTCCGGTGTCGGGGCGGACCGGTCAGCGGCCGCCGTCCTGCCGGCGGCCGCCCGTGCCGGCGGGCGTGCCTGGTCGGTGGGCGTGCCTGGTCGGTGGGCGTGCCTGGTCAGTGGGCGTACATGCCGACCTCGTAGGTGCCGCCGGGCTGGTGGGTCATCACGTTCGCCCGGTTGAAGGCGTTGATGATCGCGATCACGCAGACCAGCGCCGCCAGTTGCTCCTCGTCGTAGTGCTTGGCGGCGTTCGCCCACACCTCGTCGCTGACCCCGTCGGCGGCGTCGGCGAGCCGGGTGCCCTGCTCGGCGAGCTCCAGCGCGGCGCGCTCGGCGTCGGTGAACACGGTGGCGTCGCGCCAGACCGCGACCATGTTGAGGCGCACCGGGTCCTCCCCGGCGTGCACGGCCTCCTTGAAGTGCATGTCGACGCAGGCGCCACAGCCGTTGATCTGGCTGGCGCGCAGCCGCACCAGCTCCTGGACGGCGTAGGGCAGGCTCGACTCGGCGATGGGCTTGTTGGCGGCGATGATGTGCTTGAAGACCTTGCCCATGACGGGGCTGGTGAAGGGGTTGAGGCGGGGTTCCACGGCGGCTGCTCCTCGGTCGGCTTCCGTTGCTGCCCTTTAAGACAGAACAGCCCGCCGCTTTGTGACAGCCCCCGCCGTGACCCGCGTCACACCACCCGCCGCCGCGCCCCGGCCCGCTCCGCACTAGCCTGCCCGCAACGTTCGGAGCAGGGGGATTCCATGACGGGTACGACGGGCGCGACGGGTTCGACGGACGCGGCGGACGCGACGGGCGCGACGGACGGCGGGGCCGCCGGGTACCGGCCGCTGCTGTTCTCCATCGCCTACGGGATGACGGGTTCGGTCGGCGACGCCGAGGACCTCGTCCAGGACACCTTCCTCGCTCTGGCCCGCGCCGAGAGCGCCGGCACCGCGGTCGCCGACCCCAGGGCGTACCTGACGACGGCCGTCACCCGCCTGGGCATCAACCACCTGGCGTCCGCCCGGGTGCGCCGCGAGAGCTACGTCGGCCAGTGGCTGCCCGAGCCCGTCGTCACCACGGCCGGGCGCCCCGGGCCGGCCGAGCACGCCGAGCTGGCGGACACCCTGTCGATGGCGTTCCTGGTGTTGCTGGAGGCCCTCTCCCCGGTCGAGCGCGCGGTGTTCACGCTGCGCGAGGCCTTCGGGTACGGATACCCGGAGGTGGCGCGGATGGTCGGCCGCGGCGAGGCGAACTGCCGGCAGATCCTCGCCCGGGCCCGCAAGCGCCTGGCCGCGTCCGGGGCCGGCACCGAAGGTGCCCCCGGGGGTGCTCCCGCCGCGCCGGCCCGCCGCGCGGAGGGCGAGGAGCTGGCCCGCCGATTCTTCGCGGCCGCCGAGGGCGGGGACCTGGACGCCCTGCTCGGCATGCTGGCCCCCGACGTCGTGCTCCGGGGCGACGGCGGCGGCAAGGCCCGCGCGCTCGCCCGCACCCTCAGCGGCGCGCGCGTCGTCGCCCAGCTGCTCGCCGGGGGCCTGCGCCGCGTGCGCCGCCTGGGCGCCCGCCTGGAACCGGCGCGGGTCAACGGCCGCCCGGGCGCGGTGGTCCGCGACGCCGAGGGGCTCGTGCTCAGCGTCGTCGAGCTGGACGTCGACGCCGACGGCGCGGTGCGGGCGGTCCACGCCGTGTCCAACCCCGACAAGCTCGCCCACCTCGGGCCGCTCTCGCGGCTCGGGCTGCTCCCGGTGCCCGAGCCGCCCGAGTAGCCCGCGCCGCGCGGTGAACGGCCCGCACACGGCGAACGGCCCGGGCCCGGATCGCGGGCCCGGGCCGTTCGCCCCGGCAGGTCAGGGAGTGGTGCAGACGGCGGTCGCCAGGATGGACTCCGTCGCGGTGCCGGTGTTGGTGCCGCGCACCACCCAGGAACTGCCGCTCGGGTAGGAGTCGGTGACGAAGATCCGGAAGGCGCTGGTCTGGCCGCCACCGCCGGTCGGCACCTCGCCGGACGGGCAGCTCACCGTGGCGTACCCGTTCGCGCCGGGGGCCACGTCGACGAAGTCGCCGAAGACCTGGTCGTGCGCGGCCAGCATCGACGGGTTGGCGGCGGCCTGGTCGTGCGGGACGGTGATGCTCGGCTTGCCGCCGGGCTTGCCGTCGGCGAAGGCGGCCGCGGCGCTCGCGGCCAGGACGGTGACGGCGACGAGGGCGGTCAGGGCGAGGGGTTTGGTGCGGGCCACGGCGGCCTCCTGGGGCGTCTGAGGGTTCGTCGGCGGGGGCCACTCCCCGCACCGGCCCCCGATGCGTACCCGAACCACCCGGCCCGCCGGGGGAGGAAACGGCCGCGGCTACTCGGCCGGAGGAACACCGCTGCCCGGCCGGGCTAACCCCGGGCCGCCGGCTCCCCGCGAGCGTGTCCGCGCCGCGCCGGCGGCGGGCGCCCGGCGGCGGGACAGCGGACCGCGGGGCGGCCGGCCCGGGCCGCTGATCGGCCACCCGGTGGCCGACCTGCGCGAGCGCGGCGGCGGGGACGTCGTACGCCGGCTGGAGGAGGGTCTGATCGCCGCCCTGGGCTCGCCGGGCCTGCCGGCCGTCCGCCGGGACACCCCGCCCGGGCGCAGAGCCTGGTCGGGGTGTGGACGCCGGAGCACCGGAAGGCCGCCTCGACCGGCATGCGGATCCCCGGCGGTGCGCGACGCCGTGGCCGCGGCGCTCGGGGCGGCCTGACGGCCCGAGTGCCGCTCAGGCCGCCGCAGATGTCCGGCGGGTGCGGGTGAACCAGCAGGCCAGCAGCAGGTTGGGCACCCAGCACAGCCAGGCGATCACCGTGTAGGAGGTGCGGAAGTCCAGCCGCGCGGCCGCCACGGCGAGCAGCATCAGGCGCAGGGTGACGGCGGCGAAGGTGAGCGCGAAGCTGCGGACCATCCAGCGGCGGTGGTCGGCGACCCGCCCGTCCAGGATCGCCCGCAGCCCGGCCCCGCCGGTCACCAGCCAGGCCACCGCCAGGCAGGCGAAGCCGAGCCCGGACACCGCTCCCCCGTACGCGACGGGCGCCATCAGCAGCGCCCCGACGCCGCCGACCAGGCAGCCCAGCAGGTAGGTGACGCCGATCCCCCGGTGCAGGCGCGGACGGCGCTCGCGCAGCCGCCGGGAGAACTGCCACGGCCCGACGGCCAGGGCGGTGACCGCGCCCAGGATGTGGACGTAGAGCGGGAGTCGGTGGCTCAGGTAGGTGGCGCGCTGGTTCTCGAAGAACGTCGAGGAGTCGAAGCTAAGGTACTTCGCGGAGACGGCGACGACGAGGAGGGAGAGCACCGTCATGACGGCCCGACCGGCCCGGGTGATGCGCATGGACCGAGTCTCGGGCCCGGCGGTACGGCACGGCATCCGGGTCAACCCTGACACGATCCCCCAGTGGACCCCCATCTCCCGTGCGGGGAGGGGTGTTTGGCCTCCCGCACCATCCGCGACGGCGCCGGGCCGGGCGCCGGGGGCGGGCCGGCGGTGCCGAGCGGGTTCTGTTCGCGGTGAATCGTCAGCTCCACCTGCCGGGCGCAGGGGTGGGTGAGGGCGTAGGTCTCAACGGCTTCGGCCCCGGCGACGGGGTGGGTGCTGGTGAGCACGGCGATCCGGCGGAACCCGGCGACGGTGAGCTGGGCGAGCGCGTGGCCGAGCATCGGGGTGCGGCCGGCGTCGGTGTCGATCGGCACCAGCACCTTCGGCGTGCGGCGCAGCTCGGCATCGGGCGCGTCCCGCATCCGGCTGCCCTTTCCTCCGGCCAGGAGCAGTGCGACGGCGCGGGTGGGCAGGGACACGAGCGTGCTGCTGTAGTACGGGGCGGGGGTCTCGGTGGTGCTCCGTTCGGTCACGGGGTCCTCCCGGACGGCGGGTGGGTGGGCGTGGGGTGCCGGCCCGCCCGCTCCGGGATCACAGGAGGTTCAGTGCGTCCAGTGCGAGGTAGGCGGCGGCGGTGTCGGTCATCTCACCGCGGCGGAGCACACCGCGGCGGAGCTCCGCGAGGTCGAGGGTGACGACGTCGATGAACTCGGTGCGCTCGGGGGCGGGTTCGGCGACCCTGACGCACCCAGTGGCGTAGAAGGCGAAGCGGCGGGCGTTGGAGTAGGCGTCCAGCCAGTAGGGGCCTGCGGCGTGGACCTCGCCCTGGTAGCCGGTCTCCTCCAGCAGTTCCCTGGCGATGGCGTCCGGCGCTTCCTCGCCGGGTTCGAGGAAGCCGCCGGGCAGTTCGTAGAGCACCTGGTCCGGGCCGGGCCGGTACTGGCGGGCGAGGACTACCCGCTGGTCGGTGGTGAGGGCGAGTACCGCGCCGGCCGGACGCTCGTTCTTGAGGTAGAACTCCTCCTTCCGGCCGTCGGGCAGCTCGAACTCGACGCGGTCCACGGATCGTCCGAACTTGCTGAACACGGTGGTGCGTTCGATCTCGCGCCACGAAGCGCTGGTGGTGTCGGTCGTCATGGCCGGGACTGTACGGCCCCGTCCCCGGCACGGGTGGCCGTTTCCGCTGTCGCTTGTCGGCCGGTGCCTGGTGGCGGGTGGGGCACGTCCAGGAGACCACCGGATCGGGTGACGGCGGCAGGGCAGATCGGTAGGCAGTCCGTGGCCGCCTCGGTACGCTGATTTCTCTGCCTGGACCGGGGGTTGGGGGCGGGGCACCGTGGCGAACGTGCTGTTCAGACGCGCACGGCTCGCGCTGGGCCTGACACAGCGGCAGGTGGCGGAGCGAGTGCGGGCGCTGGTCGAGGCGGCCGCTGGGCGGGAATCGCCGTTTGACGCCGCCTACGTCTCGCGCATAGAACGTGGCCTCATCACCTGGCCGCACGGGCACTACCGGCAGGCCCTCTGCACCGTGCTGGGGGCGGGGACGGCGGCCGAGCTGGGCCTGATCGCCAAGCAGGTCCACCAACACGAGCCCGATGAGGTGAGTTCCTCGAACCGCCGAGACGTCCTGGCCGCCGCGCTGTCCGCCCTGCTGCCGTCCGCACCGCCTCTCTCGCGCCTGCGCATGGGTGACATCCGCGCCATCACCGAGCGCACCAGCGTCCTGGAGCACTGGGACCGGACCTCGGGAGGGCGGGCCGTGCGTGATTTCGCGCTGCGCGAGCTGCACACCGCGGTCGGGCTCACCGCGGCGTCGACCAGCCCGGCCGTACGCGGCGCGCTGCTCGGCGCGATCGCCCGCCTGGCGAACCTGACCGCCTGGTCCTCGTTCGACGCCGGTCTGTTCGACGAGGCCCACCCGCTGTTCCGGCTCGGCCTGACCGCCGGCCGCGAGCACGGCGGCACCGGGCTGCTGTGCCATCTGGCCACCAACGCGGCCCGTCAGGAGATCCACTTGCGCCGCCCCGAGCGGGCTCTGGAACTGGCCGGCCAGGTGGGCGGGCGTCTTCCCGCAGCGGCGCGGGCGATGCTCTGCGCCGTACGGGCCCAGGCCCACGCCCTGGCGGGCGACGAGCGGCAGGTGGCCCGCCATCTGGTCGCGGCCGAGCACGCCTACGACAAGGTCACCGACCTCGCCTCCGGCCCGGCCTGGACGCAGAGCATCACGGCGGCCAAGGTCGGCAGCGACAGTGGCTTCGCCCTCTACCTGCTGTCCGCCGCCACCGGCCGTGACAACCCCCGGGTCGTCGCCGATCTGCGCCGGGCTGCCGAGGCCGACACCGCCCAGGCCGCCCGGGTACGGGCGATGGCCACCGCCCGCCTGGCCACCGTGCTCTACCGTCAGGGCGAGCGCGCGGAAGCCGACCGGCACGCCGCCCGGGCCCACGACCTGGCGGCCACCATCGGCTCCGCCCGCCTGGCCACCGCGCTCACTGTCATGCACCACGCCGCCCTGCGGTAGGACTTCGGGAGCACAGGACCGGAAAGGCCGGTGGATCCGGCGCGAACGTCCCGGCCCGGCGCGAACGTCCGCGCCGGGCCGGGGTGGTGTGCGCGGTCGGGGTCAGGCGGCGCGCTCGCCGTGGAGGAGGACGGGCAGGGAGCGGTTGGCGAGGGCCTCGACGGCCCGGGCGGCCTGGGAGGGCGCCATGAAGTCCCGCAGGTCCTGGACGGCGACGAAGCGGGCGCCGAGCAGCCCGCTCCTGCGCCGCGAGGGGACCGTGATCCGGGTGCTGTCCGGCACGGTGCCGCCGTCGAAGACGAGGTTGAGGCGCTCCAGGTAGCGGTCGGCCGGGGTGTAGTCGACCGCGACGATGTGGCTGACGCGCACGATCAGGCCGGTCTCGGCGTGCAGGTGGCGGGCGGCCGCCCGGTGCGGGGGCTCGTTGGGGCGGGCGGAGCCGCCGGGCAGGATCATGCCGTCCAGGTAGTCCGGGTCGACGAGCAGGACGTCGCCGCGCTGGTTGCGGATCAGGACGAGGCAGCCGAGCCGGCAGACGGGGGGCTTGGCGAGCAGGCGGGGGTCTTGCATGGGGGTGGTCGTCGCTTTCGGTCGTCTTCAGTCGTCGAAGGTGAGGCGCTCGTAACGCAGGCCCTTGCGCAGCAGGTCGACCATGCGCAGGAGGTCGAGGGGACGGGCGGTGATCCGCAGGAGGTAGCTGCACGTCAGTCGGCCGGTGTCCCAGTCGACTTCGAGGGTGGGGAGGGTGACGCCGCCGATCGCGAGGACGGTGGTGAGGTCGTCCAGGACGTCGGCGGCCCGGCGTCGCTGCTCGGCGGTCGCACGGGAGAGGGTGGACATCACCGCTCCCCGGGGCGCTTGTGGACTTCGAAGGTGCGCCAGGCGCTGTAGGCGTCGCCGAAGAAGACGAAGGCGGCCAGTTCGCCACCGGGCCGGCGCAGCCACTCGCCGGTCGTCTCGTTGCGGACCCGGTAGCGGTCGGCGGCGGTGTCCCAGCGGACGCCGTAGCCGGGCAGGAGGGGTGCTTGGTCGTGAGCCATGGGAAGGGAACCCTCTGCGATCGTAGATTCACGTTCTGTGCACATGATGGCCCGCCAGCACCTACGATCGGAAGCGCAAACAACTTGACTGCGGTGCCAGCGTGGATTTGGAGCAGCCATGGTGAACATCAAGGAGATCGACCCGGAGTCCGGCCCCTGGGCCCCCTTCGCGATCCAACTCCGCAACTCGCGCAAGGCCAGGGGCCTCCTGCAGTACCAGCTCGCCCGCAAGTGCGGAGTCAGCGCGTCGTACGTCTCGTTCGTTGAACTTGCGCATCGGCCGCCGAGTAGAAAATTTGCTACCAAGGCCGACGAAGTCCTGGAGACCGGCGGGACTTTGATGCTGATGTACTTCCAGGCCAAGCACACGGCCCTGGTTCCGGGCTTCCCCGAGTACGCCAACTACGAGGCGACCGCCGAGAAGATCAGGCTCTTCGAAATCAACGTCATCCCCGGACTGTTGCAAACCCGGTCGTACGCGGTCGCTTGGGAGCAGGGCAACCTTCGGCGAGGAACCGTCACGCCCGATCAGGCCCATGAACGAATCGAGTTTCTGCTCGCCCGGCAACACATCTACGACCGCACACCGCCCCCGCTCCTGCACGCGGTGATCGACGAGAGCTGCCTCAGGCGACCCATCGGCGGCCGAGACGTCATGGTCGAGCAGCTGCTCCACCTCGAAGAGATGGCCTCCCGACCCAACATCATTCTCCAGGTGGCACCGTACTCCTTGGGCGAGAACAGGCCGTTCACCCGACTGGTACACCTCCTTACCATGCCCGACCGTAAAGAGCTTGCTTACGGCGAGACTGAACAGCGGGGCTACCTCGATCGAGACTCCGACGCGATCACCGCACTGAACAACGACTACGATCGGCTCGTGGTCGAGGCCTTGGGTCAGACCGAGACGGTAGGCGTGGTCCGTGCGGTACGGAGGGACTTTGAATGGATGTCGACCTGACTAGCGCCCACTGGCGGAAGAGCTCGTACAGCGGCAGCGGTGGTACGTGCATCGAGGTCGCCGACGGCTTCGCCGGCGTCATGCCCGTACGCGACTCCAAGGACCCCTCCGGCCCCGCCCTCCTCTTCCGCTCCTCCGCCTGGCAGGCCTTCGTCACCGCCGTCCGCACCGGCGAGTTCGACGTCCGCTGACCGCAGCGACCGGCCCCGCCGCCCCCGGGGCGGCGGGGCCGACTGCTTTCCGCCAAATTGGTCTCTACCATTGCCCCGAATCCGGGATTCCGGAAGGCTCGCCGCCGAACGCCGGGAAGCGGACTCCGGCGTTCTCGTTCGAGGTGAGGAAGACACCGACATGGCTCTTCGCAAGGCGGTTTCCACCATGGCCCTGGCCGGACTCCTGACGGTCGCGGGCGGCCTGATGGCCTCCCCCGCCGCCCAGGCGTCCACCACCCGCACCACCGGTTACACCTACGTCGGCATGTACCCGAGCGGCGCCGCGTGCGAGGCCGCCGGCAAGGCCTACGTAGCCCGGGGCGAGGCCGTCTCCTACTTCTGTGACGTCGCGCCGAACACCGCCCGTCTCTCCGTCTGGTTCTTCTAGTCACCCCCGGAGCGGGAAGTCGGCATGGCCGACTTCCCGCTCCTCCCCTACGCTGGTGGCCGGTTGGCGGCGCGGCCTCAGGAGGGCATCACGATGGACACCACCGGCATCACCACCTGGCGCAAGAGTTCGTACAGCGGCACCGGTGGCGGCGCGTGCGTCGAGGTCGCCGACGGCATCCCCGGCCTCGCACCCGTCCGCGACTCCAAGGACCCCTCCGGCCCCGCCCTCCTCTTCCGCGCCCCCGCCTGGCAGGCCTTCGTCACCGCCGTCCGCACCGGCGAGTTCGACGCCCGCTGACCATCAGCGCGGCCGCGCCTACGACTTCACCGCCGGCAGCACGTTGGCCGCGAAGTCCTGCGCCTCCTGGCCCAGCCGGTAGGAGTTGCCCGGCGGCGTGAAGTCGCACGCGATGTAGGTGTCGAACCAGAAGTCGCCGTCCGCCCGGGTACTCGCGGGGCGCAGGCCGCCCACCCGCGCGCAGCCGACCTTCGTCGTGGACTTCCACACCAGTTGGGTGAAGTTGCCGGCCTTCCTGGTGAAGCCGGGCTTCGCGAAGTCGTAGTGCTGGATCTCGCCGTACCAGACGTCCACCGACTCCTTGCAGGTGCGCGGGGTGTACGCGGCGTCGGAGTGGTCGCTGAGGTAGGCGCCCCAGTCGAGGAGTTCGCCGTAGGCGGTGCCCAGGCCGTCATGGTTGAAGCCGCCGGGCTGGGACACCTTCTGCGCCCTCGCGCGGGCGTAGGTCACCAGCTCGGGGTCGACGGTGAGCGGGGGCGCCTGGTGCTTGGCGCGGGCGGCGTTGAGGGCGGTGAGGCACTCGTTCTGGAACGCGCTGTCGGCCTGTTCCGTGAACGCGCGTTGGGCCGCGCCGGCGGTCGGTCCGGCGGCCGTCGCGGGCTGCGCCGCCGTCATCGTCGCCATCGCCATCGCCGTGGCCAGGGTGGTGGCGGCCGCGGCCCGGGCGGTCCTGCGGATCGGGGGTGTCGTCACGGTGTTCTCCCTCTCGCGTTGATCTCGCTGCACCGATCAACGCGGCCGGGGGCCGCCGGGGCACGGACCCGCGGCGGCCCGTCGGCGGGCGCGGAGGCGGCGCGCCCCGCCCCGCCGGAGCACACCGCCGTCCCGGCCCTTCCACCTGAAGGGTTCCTCTCGCACGCGCAAGCTATGTGATGGATCATCACCGGATCAGGTGATCTTCTGCCCGGCTTCCTTGTGCCCTGATCACCCCGCGCGGTGTGCTGGCCGCACGGGTCGAGGGACGACCCCACCGAGGGGAGCCACACCATGAAGACTCCGGTCACCACCGACGTCAAGGTCAGGGACAAGTCCGCCTGGGTGCGCTGGCTGCCGAACGCCCTGCCGGCCGCGGGCTACATCACGCTCGACAACACCGCCGACAAGCGCTATGAGATCACCAAGATCAAGAGCCCGGACTACAAGAACATCACGATCTACCAGACCGTCACCGACAGCGAGTCCTCGAAGATGGTGAAGCTCGACAAGGTCACCCTCTCCGCCAAGGGCGGGTTCGCCTTCGTGCCGGGCCAGTTCCACCTCATGCTGGAGAAGCCGACCCACCTGATCACCCCCGGCGACAACGCCCGCCTCATCTTCTTCCTCGACGACGGCACCGTCCTCAAGGTCAGGATCCCCGTCCGCACCTCCCCCGAGCTGTACTGACCCCGCCACCCCCGCCCCCTGGAGATCCGGACATGACGACGTACCACCTCGACCTCGGCGACAACCGGGCCGAAGCACTCGACTCCGTCACCAAGCTCACCCTCGTCGGCAGCGACCTCGACCTCGACTCCCTCCTCACCACCGGCGTCAGGGCCCCCGTCCCGCTGTGGGGCGACGTGCTGCTCACCCGCGGCGACGACCGCCACCCGGCCACCACCGCCTGGGCCGAGGACGTCGAGAACACCGCCACCCACCAGGACGTCGTCCTGATCGCCGGCGACCCGGCCGACCCCTCCTCCCACCGCGTCCGCCTCGCCGACGCCTGGGCCAGCACCACCTACCACCTGGACGAGGACGACGACCCGGACGCCTTCGTCATCAGCTTCAAGGACATCAGCATCGAGAAGTAGCGGTACCGGAGCGGGACTTCGGCCCCGCCGGCTTCCCGCTCCTTCCCCGCGCGCAGGGGGCCGGTACGCTCCGGAGATGACCGACCACGGCATCGCCCAGCCCCTCTTCCGCCGCCAGGTCGTCCAGGCGGTCTCCGCGCTGGCCGATCCCGCGCTACCGCGCCAAGTGCGGCTCGATCCGGCCGGGTTCGAGGACCTCGACTACACCGTCTGCGTCCTGTTCGACGAGTTCTGCGACACCGACGAGCCCTTCCCCTGGCTCGGGCAGAGCCTGCGCACCGAGGAGGAGGTCGAGCTGATGGCCGCGCTCGGGGTCGCCTACACCGCCGTCCAGGACGCGCTCGGCCCCTGCGCCCCCGACGCCGCCCACCTCGACGCCCCCGGCTGGCCCGCCGTCGTCGCCGCGGCCGCCCGCCTCGCCCCGCTGCTCGCGGCCAACGACCTGGCGGCGTGAGCCCCACCGCACACGCGTGAGCGGGACGCCGGCCGGGCCGGCGTCCCGCTTCCTGCTTCCCGCTGTCGGGTCCGTCGGCGCCGTCAGCGCTGTCGGGTCCGTCGGGTCCGGTAGCGCCACCGGCGTCGTTCGGGCGTGAACCGGCGGGCCCGGGCGAGGAACGGCAGGGCCGCCACGGCCACGGCCGCGACCACGACCGTCGCCCACGGCCGGCCGGCCAGGCACCCCGCCCCCAGCACCCCGAGGACGACGCTCATCACCAGGACGGTCCCCAGCGACGCCGAACCGGCCTCGGGGTCGTCGCCGGCCGGGCCGACGCCGCCGCCCACGAGGCGGCTCCCGGCGATGGCGAGGCGGGCGTTGCGGGCGTGGACGCGGGCGGTGGCCGGGCAGCAGCCCAGCTGTTCGGCGATCTCGCCGTAGTCCCACCCCATCACGTAGCGCAGGTAGGCCACCTGCCGCCGGCGCCGCTGCGGCATGCCCCGGATGACGGCGGTGACCTCCCGGGCGGCGGCGAAGTCCTCGGCGCCGGCGGCCGGTACGGCCGGGCTCCAGCGGACGGCCCCCAGCTCGGCGTGCCCGGCCGGGTCCCCGTGCGCCCGGCGCATCGCCCCCGGGACGCACCCGGCCACGCGGCGCCGGGCCACGGTGTGGAGCCAGGCCCGGGGGATCCTGACGGTGTCCCAGACCCGCAGGGCCTCCTCGAAGGTGTCCTGGACGATGGCCTCGGCGTCGGCGTCCCGCTCGGCCAGTCCCAGCGCGGCGGCCCGCGCGCGCACCGAGCGCACGAGCCCGCCGTAGTACAGGCCGTACGCCGTCTCGAAGGGCATCGCCGGCGCGGCTCCGCACGCGCCGCAGGGCTCACCGTTCACCGCTCACCGCCCGCCGGCCCGTTCCCCGCGCGGTTCCCCGCACCGTTCCCCGTCTGCCGGGCGCAGCGGGCCGGGGTCCGGGCCCGAGTCCGGGTCCGGCCCTGGGCCTGGGTCCGGGCCTGGGCCTGGGTCTGAGCCCGGGTCAGGTCGGCGCGGGCGCGCAGCAGCAGGCTCCGGGCGAGGGCGTCGGCGACTTTCAGTACCGCGGGGGCGGTGCCGAGCAGGAGCAGGGTCACGGGATCCATCATGGCGGCGTACCTTCCGGTGCATCCCGCCCTCGGCGGCTCCCGGTCCGGGGCGCCTGGGCGGCTGACCGGAAGTGGCGTGCGGGGGCGGGGGCGTTTACCGCGCGGACCATGATCTTTTCACCGCCGCCGTCGGCCGGGCGCGGCGGGCGGCGGGCGGCGGGCGGCCGACCGGGGAACTCTTCGGCGTCCGGGGGTGGTTCGGCCGTCGGGCCTCGATGTCTACAGCTGTATACTTCCGGGGTCGGCGGGCACTTCGCGAGCACGCCCACGAGAGGGGAGAACACCGGATGGACCTCGAACTGACCGGAAAACGCGCACTCGTCACGGGTTCGAGCGCGGGGCTCGGCCGAGCCATGGCGAAACTGCTGGCGGCGGAGGGGGCCGCGGTCGTCGTCCACGGCCGCGACGGGGAACGCGCCGAAGGCGTCGCACGGGAGATCCGCGAGGCGGGCGGAACGGCGCACGCGGTGGTCGGCGACCTCTCCGACGACGGCGGCGCCGAACACGTCGCACGCGCCGCCACGGCGCACGGGCCCGTCGACATCCTCGTCAACAACGCCGGCTTCTACCGGCACCTGTCCTGGGCCGAGGCCACCCCCGACGAGTGGCGCGACACCTACAACGTCAACGTCGTCTCGGGCGTGCGGATGATCCGGCACCTGGTCCCCGCCATGCGCGAACGCGGCTGGGGACGCGTCGTCACCATCGGCGGCGGACTCGCCTCCCAGCCCACCGGCGCCCTCCCCCAGTACAACGCCACCCTCGCCGCCCGGCACAACCTCGCCGTCTCGCTCGCCCGCGAACTCAAGGGCACCGGCGTCACCTCCAACGTCGTCTCCCCCGGGGCGATCCTCGTCGACGCCACCCGGGAACTCATCACCGGCATCGGACCCGGCCACGGCTGGGGCGACACCTGGGAGGAGATCCGGCCCAACGCCGTACGGGCCATCGCCCCCAACGACCAGGAGCGCTTCGGCGAACCCGAGGAGATCGCCGCCGCCGTCGCCTACCTGTGCGGCCCCCGCGCCCAGTACGTCAGCGGCGCCACCATCCGTGTCGACGGCGGGCTCGTCCGCTCCGCGTTCTGAGGCTCCGCGCCCGGTGGCCGGCGACGAGTTCAGCACCCAGTGGAGACCCGCAGGAGAGAGCCAGCCCACCGCCCTACGGTCCTCCCCCGCCCATGTCGCCGGCGGGCCCGCGAGCGGGCGCGTGGAAGGGGCGTCTGTGGGCCTTGGAGGATCAGGGCGCGGCATCGGGGTGCGCGCATCGCGAGGCGGGGACGGGACACCTCCCGGCCGAAGGCTCGGGGGCGTCGCGCACCCGGTGGAGACCCGCAGGAGACGCCCTGAGCGCCCGTGGCCCGGCGGGAGTCACCCGAGGTCGGCGCCGTCCGTGCCGGTGACGAGCGGGTCGAGCATGTCGGCGAGGAGGGCGGCCAGGCGCTCGTCGTCGGCGCTCGCGAGTGCGGTGGTGGCGACGACGCTGCGCAGCAGCCAGGTGCCGGCGACCAGGGCGAGGGCGAGTTGGGCGCGCAGTTCGGCGTCCGGGCCGTCGAGCAGTGCGGTCAGGCGGGCGCCGACGTGGGTCTCCACGCCCTGGCGCAGGACGGTGGCCGCCTCCGGGTCGGGGGCCGAGCGCAGCAGCAGGAGGAAGGGGTCGAGTCGCTCGGCTCCGGCGGCGGTGCGTTCGGCGAGGCTGCGGGCCAGGGTGCGGGCCAGGGCGGCGGGTTCGTCGCCGACGACGGTGGGCGGGGCGAAGGCGCGGTCGACGGCCTGGGTGAACAGGCCCTCCTTGGAACCGAAGTAGCGGTTGATCATCATCGCCGTGACGCCCGCCCGCTCGGCGATCTGCCGCACCCCGGCCGCGGCGTAACCGTGCTCGGTGAACTCCACGACGGCGGCGGCGAGGATCGCCTCGCGGGTCGCGGCGCCGTCGCGCTTGCGGGTGGGGGGTGCGGTGCTGCTCATGCCAGGAGCATACGGGGCCGGTCGCGGTGCGCCCGGCGGGCCGTCAGGCGTCCGGGGCCGGGGCGCGGCGGTCGCCGCCGGCCTCCGGGGCGTCGACGGGGCCGCGGCCGGAGAAGCGGAAGGTGAGGACGAGTTCGCCGGCGGACGTGGTGGCCGGGCGGCCGACCGGAAGTGGTGTGCGGGGGCCGGGGGCGTCCACCGCGCGAACCGTGCTCCTTTCGCCGTCGGCCGGGCCCGGCGGGGTTGTTGCGAGTAGGAAGTCGGCCGGGCCGACTTCCCACTCCTCCCCTGCTGCCTTCCGTGCGGCCCTGTGCGGCAGGGCACGGCAGGCGGCGGTCCCCGGCGGCCGGGGGCGGTGGCGAGCAGAGCCTCGCCGGGGTGCTGCGCGAGGTCGGTCGGCATCGTCGGGCAGGGCGGCGACCTTCGGCCCGGGGCAGGGCGCGCAGCCGCGGGTGGGCGCGGGCCGCCTCGACGGGTTCCCGCAGCGCGGCGGTGCGCTCGTTCGCGGCGTGCTCGCGCGGTTGGCGCCGGCGCACGGGGATGGCGTCGCCGCGTTCGTGGGCTTCGGCCGGTTCCCAGGTGCGCGGGAAGGGGTGGCGGGCGAGGAGTCCGGCGACGCGGGCGCCGGGCTGCCGGGTGTCCATGGCGCGGGCCGCCTCGGCGAGGTCGTCGGTGCTGCCGGTGGCCGTGTGGATGCCGTCGGCCCAGCAGCTGACGGTGAAGCCTCGCCCCCCGGCGCCGTGCGGACCTGCGCCGGCCGGTCCCCCGGCCGCCTGTGCCTGCGGGGCTTCGGGGCTTCGGGGCTTCGGGGCGGTGGGCCGCGTACGGGCGCGGGGCGTCGTCCGGCTGGGCGCCGGGGGTGCGTTCGGACATGCGGTCGAGCCTGGCAGGTCGGCCGGGTTGGCTCATCTCCCTTTGTTGACGGTCGAGTTGTGCGCCGCCGGTGATTCGCCCTAGCGTGCCGTCGACTCCGCGCGCGCCGGCGGCCCTGGCCGGGCCGGGCCGCCCGGACGGGTCACTGGGAGCAGGGGAAGGTGTCAGCCGGGTGTCGAACGTCGGATGGGCCGCGACGGCCGTTGCCGTCATGGAGGAGAAGGCGGGCCTGCTCAGGCGCGCCCTTGCCCAGGTGTCCGTGGTGAGCCGCGAGGTCACGAGGCTGTTGAAGGACGCGGACGAAGTCCGTCGGGCGTACCGGCGCCTGGTCGGTGACAAGCCGTCGCGGTGACGCGGTGACGCGGTGACGCGCGGGGCGGCCGGGTCAGGCCCCGGTGGTGGCCGGCGGCAGGCCGAACAGCGGCAGGCAGGGTGTCAGCCCGTCGACGGTGACGGGCGCGGTGCGGTGGTCCTGCCAGCGGTGCCGGGTCAGGCGCAGGCGGCGTTCGGTGACGGGGCGGCCGCGCACGGCGTGGCGGGTGGTGCCGTCGGGTTCGTAGCCGTGCTTGCGGGAGACGGCGTAGGAGGACGGGTTGTCCTCGAACGCGCCCGATCTGGCCTCGGCGGCGTCCAGGCCAGCGAAGGCGAGGTGCAGGACGGCGGCGCGCATCTCGGTGCCGATGCCCTGGTTCTGGTGGGCGGTGCCGAGCCAGGAGCCGGTGGTGACCTGCCGCAGGACGGCGAAGTGGCGGGCGGCGAGGGTCTGCAGGCCGACGACGCGGCCCTCGTGGAGGACGGCGAGGTTCAGGGCCCAGTCGTCGGGGGTCCAGGTGCCCAGGCGCAGCCAGTGGTGCTGGACGACGGAGCGGGCACGGTCGGCGGGCGGCAGGTCGGTCCACGGCACGATGAACGGCATGCGGTCCGGTTCGTGGACGCCTCGGGCGGCGAGGTCGGCCAGGGCGGCGAGGTCGCCGTCGGCGGGCAGGCGCAGTTCGAGGCGGGGTGTGCGCAGGCGCAGGCCCAGCAGCGGCCAGTGGTCGGTCAGCATACGTCATTGTCGGTGGTGGTGGCGGCTCCGGTCATCCGGTTTCCGCGCCGGGGACCGCGCCCGCCCATCGGCCCGCCCGCCTGGCGTCACGCGCGTGGGAAGTCGGCCGGTCCGACTTCCCACGCCGCGCGCCCTGCCGCAGCGTGACGCGCCGCGCCCGTCCTACTCGACGACCTCGGCCTTCGTGATGACCACGTCGTCCTTGGGGACGTCCTGGTGGCCGGACTTGGAGCCGGTGGGTACGGCCTTGATGGCGTCGACGACGTCCCGGCCCTCGACGACCTCGCCGAAGACGGCGTAGCCCCAGCCCTGGGCGTTCTTGCCGCTGTGGTTGAGGAAGGCGTTGTCGGCGACGTTGATGAAGAACTGGGCGGTGGCCGAGTGCGGGTCGCCGGTGCGGGCCATCGCCACCGAGTACTTGGTGTTCTTCAGGCCGTTGTCGGCCTCGTTCTGAATGGAGGCGCGGGTCTTCTTCTGCTTCATGCCGGGCTCCAGTCCGCCGCCCTGGACCATGAAGTTGTCGATGACCCGGTGGAAGACCGTCCCGTCGTAGAAGCCGTCGCGGACGTACTGGAGGAAGTTCTCCACCGTCGCCGGGGCCTTGTCCGCGTCGAGGCGCAGGACGATGTCGCCGTGGTTGGTGCTCAGCTTGACCTTCGACATGATGACCTCACTGTCTGCATGGTGATGACTACGGAATGCTCATGGGGCATTGTGACAGGAGGGGTTGCCGGGCACGGTCGAGGCGCTCAGTTGGCGAGGCTGAAGTCGCCGCCGACGGGGGCGGCGAGCTTGTCGATGCCGGTGAGCGCGGTGAGGGTGGGCACCGGGGTGCTGCTGTCGGTGGTGGTGCCGTCACCGAGCTGGCCGGAGCCGTTGCTGCCCCAGGAGTGCACGGTGCTGGTGCCGGACAGGGCCACGGTGTGTTCGCGGCCGGCGGCCACCAGGCGCACGCCGGTCAGGCCGGGGACGGTGACGGGCAGGACGCGGAAGACGGTGGTGCCGTCGCCGAGCTGGCCGGCGGTGTTCTGCCCCCAGGCCTTGAGGCGGTGGTCGCCGTCGACCACGGCCATGCTGTGGTTGCAGCCGGCCGCGATCTGGGTGACACCGCCGGTCCAGGTCGCCTGGGTGGTGACCGGGGTGTAGCGGTTGATGGTGGTGTTGTCGCCGAGCTGGCCGGTGGCGTTGTAGCCCCAGGCCTTCACGGCGGCGCCGGCGCCCGGCGCGCCGACCAGGACGAGGTTGTGGCCGGCGCCGGCGGCGATCCGGCTCACGCCGCTCAGGCCGATGACCGGCGCGGGGATGCCGCGGCTGGTCGAAGTGCCGTCGCCCAGCTGGCCGTTGCCGTTGTAGCCCCAGGCCCACACGGTGCCGTCCTCGCGCAGCGCCAGGCTGTGGTGCAGGCCGGCGGCGACGGCGACGACCCCGGCCAGGCCCTCGACCCGCGCCGGGACGGCGCTGTCGGCGGCGGTGCCGTTGCCGAGCTGGCCGTGGTCGTTGCGGCCCCAGGCCCACACGGTGCCGTCGGCGAGCAGGGCGAGGCTGTGCGCGCCGCCGGCGGCGACGTCGGTGGCGGCGGCGGTGAGGCCGGTGACCTGCCCGGGCGCGTTGTGGCTGAACACCGTGCCGTCGCCCAGCTGACCGGAGCCGTTGACGCCCCAGGACCGCACCGTACGGTCGGTCAGCAGGGCCAGTCCGTGGCCGGTGGCGGCGCCGAACCCGCCGGCGGCGATCTTCACCACCTCGGCGCTGGTGAGCCCGAGCACGGCGGTGGCCGTGGTGCGGAGGTCGGCCCAGGTGCCGTCCCCGAGCTGGCCGGAGCGGTTGTTGCCCCAGGACTTCAGGCGCTTCTCTGCCATGCGACGATGCCTCTTTACTGATACGACAATAAGTCAAATCGTCGATACGTCAGGCGGGTTGACGATTCCACGATCATGGACCGACGCTACCCACGCACCCGCCACGGCACGGGGAACGGCAACGTCGGCCACTCGATCGGGTGATGACGGCCCCGGCGGCGCCCGGGCGGGCCCCGTACGAGTCCTGCGGGCTCACCGGGCGGGCCCACCGCCCGGGTTGCCTGCCCGGGATCCCTGCCCGGGTTCACCGCGCGGCGCGGAAGGCCCGGCGGTAGGCGCCGGGGGTGGTGCCAGTGCGGGCACGGAAGCGGCGGCGCAGGTTGACGGCGGAGACCAGGCCCACCCGCACGGCGATCGCCTCGACGGGCAGGTCGGTGTCCTCCAGCAGGGTGCGGGCGGCCGCCAGCCGGCGGGACAGCAGCCAGGCGCCCGGGCTGGTGCCGAGCCGCTCGGCGAAGCGCCGGGCCAGGGTGCGCGGCACGTACCGTCGACGGCCGGCGGCTGCACGCTGTTCGTGTTCTACCCGCGGGGATAGGGCCGTGGTGGCGCACACCCCGCGGCTCGGAGTGCCGGACGCCCCGGGGCGCGGGATGCGCGGGCGCGGGATTCGCGAGCGCGGGATTCGCGGGGCGCCGGGGGCCCTACCCCGCGCCGAAGTGGCGCTTGGTGTCGGCGATGAGCGTCCGCAGGAACCCCGTGCCGGGCAGGTCGGTCAGCGCGGCGGGGCGGCGCAGCAGCGGGCTCGGCTCGTAGGCGAAGGTCCAGGTGAAGCGGGTGCCGCCGGCGGGGTGGGGTTCGACGAGGTAGTCCTCGCCGAAGCGCCGGTACAGCGGCAGGCTGGCCCGGGTGACGCAGAAGGCGTGGCGCCGGCCCTCCTCCCGCTCCTCCCAGTGCACGAACTCCTCGCGCAGCCGCAGGATCCGCAGTGCCGTGACCTCCCGGGTGGTGCCGACGCCGTGCGGGGCGGGCGAGGTGTAGCGGCCGCCGGCCAGGCCTCGGCACCAGGACAGCGGGGTGGGCCCGGCCAGGCCCTCCCACACGCTCGCGGGCGCGACGGGCAGGTCCATCGTGAAGCGGTGGCGGTGCGGGGCGGTGTCGAAGAAGGACGCGTCGAAGCGCTCCAGCGCGAACCAGGGCATCGGGGGCCTCCTCGTGCGGGGGGGTGCGGGGGTGCGGTGCGGGTGCGGGAAACGGCCCCCGAGCGTAGCGGGCGCGGGCCGTCAGGCCGGGTGGTGGGGGGTCAGGCGGTGGGCCAGGCCCGGGTAGTCGGCGACCAGGCCGTCCGCGTCCAGCCGCAGGTCCGCCCGGTAGTCGCCGGCGGCGTAGCGGACGGTGGCGCCGCCGTCCTCGTGGCGGTGCAGGTGGGTGTAGGTCTGGCTGGAGGGCACGACGACCAGATCGGGCACGCGGATCCAGGCCATCAGGAAGTGGTGCTCGCCCGGGCCGCGGTGCAGGGCGTGGCGCAGGACGGGCGGGGTGTTGGTGAGCGGGGACAGGCCGAGGTCGCAGTCGAGGGCGCCGTCGAGGTCGGGGCGCGGGGTGCCGTCGACGCTCCAGCGGCCGGTGGCCTCGTCGCGGCGCAGGTCGAGGGTGCGGGTTGTGTCGGGGGTGTGGGCGGTGACGTGCATGCGGCGGGTGGTGAAGCCGTCGCCGGTGTCGAGCCGGTAGTCGAGCCAGTACGGGGCGGGTTCGGCGGCGGCCACGCGGCCGCGGGCGGTGAGGGCGGTGGGGCCGAGGTCGATCCAGGAGGTCTCCAGGCCGGCCGTCTCGGTGACCCGCCAGGTGGGGACGACGGTGCGGGCGGCGTCGGCGTCGGCGGCGGTGCGCGCGGCGTCGGCGGTCCGGTCGGTCCGGTCGGTCCGGTCGGTGCGGTTGTTCATTCGTGCACGGTACGCCCGAGGTCCGACAACGGCCCCGACGGGCCGTCAACGCGGGGCGTTCCTTCGTACGGGTGAGGGCGGGGGCGGGGCGTGCCACGTGGTGGGGCGCGGAGAGGGTCGGAGCAGGCGCGCGGCGCGTCCCGGGCTCTCCATAATCGCGTGGGTGATCACATCCTGTGACGAAGCGGTGGCCCGGTTGCGGGCCGTACCCGGGCTGTCGTTCTGCGCCCGCCCCCTGTTCCTGCTGCCCCTGCTGCGCACCGGCTGTCTGTCCGCGGTGCTGAGCGTGGAGGGCGCGGACGCGGGCTGGGCGGGCGAGTTCGGGGCCGGCTTCCACGCGCTGGAGCCGGTGAGCGGGGTGCGCGACCACACCTCGCTGGGCGACGGCGTGCACGAGGTGCTGCGCCGGATCGCCGCCGCCGAAGCCGCCGGGGCCGCCGACGGCGCGGCGGGCGGCTGGCGGGGCCGGGAGCTGGCGCTGCTGCCCTACACGGCGATGAAACCCGAGTGGCGCACCGCACTCGCCGCGCTCGGCGCCCGCCTGGAGGAGCCGCCGACCCGCCTGGCCCTGCCGGTGCTGGGCGACAAGCGGGCCCAGCGCGCGTGGCTGCGGTCGGTGGGCGCCGCGACCCCGCCCGACGCGGTGGTCCCGGCGCTGGACCACCGGGAGCTGCGCCGGCGCTTCGGCGACCGCTACGTGGTGCAGGAGCCGCGCGGCTCCAGCGGCCGGGGCACCCACCTGGTCACCGAGGAGGGCGACCTGCGGGAGATCCGCCGGGCGGGCCGCGGGCCCTGGCTGGTGAGCGGCTACGTCGAGGGCGCGGCCCTGAACCTGCACGTCCTGGTGTCGGCGGACAGCGCCGTACGGGTGCTGCGCCCGTCCGTCCAGCTGACCCGCGTCGAGGGCATCGGCGCGCCCTTCGGCACCTACTCCGGCTGCGACTTCGCGGCCCCGGCCCTGCTGGCGCCGCTCGCCCTGGCCCGGGCCGGGTCCGCGGCGCGGCGCATCGGCGAGGCGCTGGCGGCGCTGGGCTACCGGGGCCTGTTCGGCGCCGACTTCGTCCTGGACGGCGAGCACCCGCTGCTGCTGGAGCTCAACTGCCGCATGCAGGGCTCGACCTGGCTGCTGGGCGAACTCGAACTGGCCGAGCACGCGCTGCCGTCCGCGCTGCGCCACGTCCTGGAGCTGTACGGCCACGCCACCGGCGGCGAGGCGCGCACCGACCCGGCCGGGGCCGTGCAGCTGGTGGTGCGGCACACCGGCGGCCCGGTGCGGGTGACGGCCGCGCCCGGCGGCGGGCTGCACCGGCTCAAGGACGGGCTGCTGCGGTACTGCGGCGCCGGGTTCGGCCTGCTGGAATGCGGCCCGGACGACTGCGTGCTCCTGCAACTCCCCTCCCCCGGAACGGTGTTGCTCCCCGGCGTGCCGCTGGCCCGGATCGTCGCCCGGCACTGCCTGACCACCCCGGACGGCACCGCGCTCACCGCCTCCGGGCGCCGGCTGGTGGACGCCCTGCGCGCGGGCTTCACCCTCGAACCCCTCGACCCCCTCGAAGAACCCCTCGAAGAACCCGCCGACGGCCCCCTCGCCCCCCACGGCGCGCCGTGCTGAGCCCGCCCGTGACGCTGTACGTCCGCCCCGCGGTGCCCGCCGACCTGCCCCGGCTGGCCGCCCTGCGCGCGGAGGCCGCCGCCTGGATCGCCCTGGAGCACGGCTCCGCCCAGTGGTCGTCCCCGTACGACTCCGAGCGCGGCCTGGCACTGATCGCCCGCGGCGCGACCGCCGTCGCCGCGCTGGCGCCCAGCGGCGAGGCCGTCGCCACCGTGACCCTGCGCCCCGCCGGCAGCCCCCGCCTGTGGACCGAGGAGGAACTCGCCCGGCCCGCCCGCTACTTGAGCTCCTTCACGGTGGACCGCCGGTACGCCGGGCACGGCATCGGCGCCCGCCTGGGCGACTGGGCCGCCTGGCGGGCCGCCCGCTCGGGCGCCGCCCTGCTGCGGGTGAACGTGTGGAGCGACAACACCGCCCTGCACGCCTACTACCGCGCGCAGGGCTGGCGTTGGGTGCGCACGGTGCCCGGCAGCCGCAGCGGCGCCCTGTTCGAACGCGCCGCACGGGCGGCGGCGCCACCCCACGTCCACGAGGCGGGCCGCCTGCGCGCGTAGTACGAGGCGACGGCGCGCGCCGTGCCGCGGCGGGCTCCCGGGACGGGGCCCGCCACGACGGGCCAAACCCGGCCGGGCCCGACGGCGGAGCCCGGGTCCCGGACCTCAGGCCCGGCGGCCTGCCGGTGGACGGCCATCGCACCCCCGACGCCGCCACGCTCCCCACCAGATCCGGCGAACCGCCGTACGGCGTCGCCCGGGACCCCGGCCGCCGCACAGGCGCGCGGTCGTCCGCAGCGGTCCGCTCCGGCCGCGCGGAAGGTGCTGTCCCTCAGCTGACCCAGACGCCGTCCGGCGACAGCCGGCGGGCGAGCCGCCGGCCCTTGGGGCTGACCGGTGTCGACCACGACACGTCCTCGACACCGGCGTTCTTCGCCGGGCCGGCGGTCGGCCGGCACCGGAGGTCGTCGGGAAGGGACGCCCATCATGCCGCTTCCGCAAGGCAGTTGTGGCGCCCCTTGACAAGCGGGACCGGCGGCCACCCGACCGTGACGGGCGGCTCGGCCGGACTTCGCCCGGCGGCTCGGGCCGGGATGCCGACACCTCCCGGGACCGGCTCCGACGGCTCGCTCCGGCCGAGGTGGCGGAGCGGCCGGCCGGCTTCCTCTTGTGCCGTGTGTAACAGGATCCTTGGGCCGGTTAACGCTGCGGCTCCCTGATGACTCCTGATGGTGGAAGTGTCGAACGGTATCGAGGAGTACATGTGGACCCCGTCACAGGTTCGGTCGCAACGGCGTTGCTGGGACTGCTGGGGGCCCTGGCCACCCTCCTGGGACAGGTGCGGCGGTCACGGCAGCGGGATCTGCCTCCCCCGCCCCCGCCACCCGCGGTCGTGGTCGTCCTGGCGTTCCGCCGCGATGCCGACGGGATCGGCTCGGTACGAGCGGTGCAGCAGGATGAACGGGGTCTCGGCGCACATGAGTGAGATCGGTCCGGACGGGGAGGCTGCCTCGGCGGCCTCCCTCGGGCACCTTTCGGCTTCCGGGAGCGGGAGTGAGACGAGTTCCCGGAACGGGGAATTCGACTATTTCTACCGGACGTTCATGATCAGGCTGGTCGCGTTCCTGATGTGGCAGGGCGCACCGGCCGCTCTGGCTTCGGACTTGGCCCAGGACACGATGCTCAAGGCATACGAACGGTGGGACCGAATCCAGTCGCCGGAGGCGTGGAGCAGAAGAGTGGCCTCGCGCGAGCTGGTGCGGGCCTTCAGTCAGGTCGAGGAGAGCATCGGCGAACTCGCTCTCGAGCCGACGTCCTTGCTGCCGGCGCCGGATGAAGCCGCTGAATGGGAGGACACGCAGGAGATCCTTCACCTGCTGCGCGACCTCCCGGCCCGCCAGCGGCAGGTTCTCGCCTGGACGCTGGACGGCTACAAGCCGGCGGAGATCGCGGCCGAACTGGGGCTGAAGGCCGCAGCGGTCCGGGCCAGTTTATTCAAAGCACGACTGGCCGTTTCCAGCAAGATGAGGGATCGAGAGGGGGACTGATGGACGATCGTTTTGTTCCGGGAGCGCGTACCCGGAAATTCTCGGGCCGGCTGACAGACATGCAGGCGCAGTTCCTGGAAGGGCTTGGTGGTCACCTGGACGTGGAGGCCGGCCTGCGCGAGGTGATGCTGTCCGCCAACCACCGGGACCTGGTCGAGGGTCTGAACGAGGTGTTGGACATCGAGGCCGGACTGGCGTCCATCACGTCCCGGAACAGCGCCAGGACGGAGTTCGAGGAGACGGCCGCGCCCCTCTACGACGTCGGCCGGCTGCACCAGCGCTTCGAGCTGCTCGGCCCTGAGCGCCGGCTCGAACTGCGCGAGCATCCCCTGGTCACAGCGGCCATCCTGGCCGATCTCCTGATCCGGACGGTCACGCTGGCCCAGGATCTCACCGACGGCCTCGGCTTCGGCCGCTATCACGGCATGCCCCTGAAAAGGGCTGCTTTCGCGGCGCAGGGAATCGCGGAAGGAATCGCCCAGGGGCTGGACGGGCGGGCCGCTCTGGCCTGGGGACTACGGGACATGGCTCACGAGATCGTGGCTCTGCTCGAACCCCACTATCCGGCGATCGACCAGGCGAGCAGGGTCGGAAGGGTTCTCGTCCGGGAAATGGTCTCGACGATCGACCAGCGCGTGCGGAGCGCGGATCATCCGGCGATCGCGGAGTTCCTCCGGGCCTGCCAGGTGTTCACGTACGCGGTACGCGGTGGCGATCTCATCCGCGCCGTCCAGGAAGTGGAGTACCTCGCCCGGGCGCTGGCCTCCCGGGTCGGAGAACTTTTCGGGCTCGGCGAACCCGAGGCTCTCGACCTGGAATTCCTCTCCGAGATCCTGGACGACTTCACCACCGCGGACCTGAGCACCGCCGACCTCACGCACGTCGACCTCGCGGGAGTGCGCTGGTCCGAGTTGCGCACGCGGTGGCCGACCGAAGTCAGCATCGACCGGCTCCGGGAGGACTCGCGAGAAACGCTGCCCGGCTCCGGGGTCTACATCATCCGACCGGGAACCGGAACGCGGGACGTGACCAGGGTCTGACCTCCCGCCACCGCTGTGCCCGCCGACCTGCCCCGGCCGGCCGCCCTGCGCGCAGAGGCCACCGCGCGGGCCACGGCCGGTCCGTGGCCACGGCGTCGGCCCCGGCGTCGACCCCGGCTTCGGCCCCAACTTCGGCCCCGGCGTCGGTCCCGGCCCCTCCGGTGCGTCGCCCGGGCTTCCCGGCGCGGTGGGGCCGTCGCCTAGAGTGGGGGCTTCTTGCGGACGGGACCGGGTGACGGCACGAGCGGGGAGGGGGACCGAGTGGAGCGACGCGTGCGTCGGGCCGCGGCGGCCGCGCTGTCCTGCGCGTTCCTCGCGGTCTGGGCCGTCTGCCAGGTCCTCCTCGGCACGGTGACGGGCACGGCGCCAGGCACAGCGCCGGGCGCCGCCCCGGCCCGAGGGCATCGAGGGCTACCTGGGCACCGGGACGGCCGGCAGCGTCGTCTCGGGCCGGGTGTCGTACACGCTGGGTCTCGAGGGCCCTGCG